>JBOIGK010000381.1:0-3622 GCA_050742695.1 Advenella sp.
GCAGTGTATCGGTGCGCAATGTGCGATCCTGGCGCTATCGCAAGGACGTCACGGTACAGGTGCCGGGAATCGGCCCGGTCACAGGCGATATAGCCTGGGGCGGCAACTGGTTTTTCCTGGTGAACCAGGCGCTTGCCAATATTCATATTGACAATGTCGATCAGCTGACCCACGTCAGTTGGGCCATTCGACAGGCGCTTACCGCCTCTGGCATTACCGGAGAAAATGGCGGTGATATCGATCATATCGAACTGTTCGGCCAGACCGCATCGGCCGATAGCCAGAGTTTTGTTCTGTGCCCGGGCAAGGCCTATGATCGCTCACCTTGCGGAACGGGAACAAGTGCCAAACTCGCGTGTCTGGCAGCAGACAGGTTGCTTGAACCTGGGCAAAGCTGGCGCCAGGCCAGTGTGATCGGCAGCCATTTCACTGCCTATTATCGCCCGGACGTCAGCGGCGACGGCATCGTGCCGGTGATCCGTGGCAATGCCTATATGTGCGCCGAAAATTGCCTGATTCTCGATGACCATGATCCTTTCAGATGGGGAATCGCTGCAGCATGAACACCGCTCTCCCTCTCACCGCGGCCTTACCACGCTCCTGGTATTTTCGGACATGACCGGCACGTCGTCTTGCACTCGCGTAATTATCATTGGCGCGGGCATCATCGGCCTGAGCATTGCAGTGAGTCTGCAACGCGCAGGCGTGCAAGTGGTGTTGCTGGAGGCAGACAAAGCCGGTGGCGGCGCCTCTTGTGGCAATGCTGGCCATATTGCCATTGAGCAGGTTTTCCCCATTGCCGATCTGGCTATTGTCCGGCAATTGCCACGCATGCTGCTGGACCCCATGGGTCCGTTGCGACTGGACTGGCGCTATCTTGCGCAGATCATGCCGTGGTTTTTCAAATTGCTGGCGAATATGCGTCCCGCGCGCGCCGAGCAGATCCATCAGGCCTTGCTGGCGCTTAACCAACAGAGCCTGAACGCATGGCAAACGTTCTCAGATGAATGGGAATTGTCGCAATGGATACGAATTCAGGGATCTTTGTTGGTGGCAGAAAACCCGAAGAGCGTCGCCGGATTACAGCAGCATGGTGCACGCCTTAGCGCCATGGGCATTGCCAATAACTGGCTGGATACGAACGCATTGCGCGAACGCGAGCCCGCACTGGCAGCAAATCAGCTGGGCGCGCTTTTCTACCCTCAGACCGGCCATGTGACAAACCTGAATGCGGTGACCGGACAGCTCAAGACTGCATTCATGCAAATGGGCGGACAGCTACACGAAGGCTGCAAGGTTTTGCAGGCAGCCGTTCAGGATGATCACTCCGTGCGATTGCATACGTCATCAGGCCAGTGGTGTGCAAAGCATGTTGTCGTTTGTGCAGGTGCCCATTCCAGACCGCTGGTGCGCCAGCTCACAGGCGTAGATGTGCCACTGGACACCGAGCGTGGCTATCATCTGATGCTGCCGAACGAAACAGCTCGATTGTCTGTCCCGGTATCGAGCATTGACCGGCGTTTCATCATGACGCCAATGCAACAGGGGTTGAGGCTGGCCGGGACCGTGGAGTTTGCCGGTTTGCAGGCACCACCCAACATGCAGCGCGCGCAGCAATTGCTGCAACTGGCTCAGCCGATGATGAACGCCCCGCTGGATGATTCGGATGCAACATCCTGGATGGGCTTTCGTCCTTCTATTGCCGATTCGCTACCGGTCATCGATCGGCAGGGGCCGGTGCTGCTGGCGTTTGGTCATCAACACCTGGGACTGACCCAGGCTGCCGTTACGGCTGAACTGATCCAGGCACTGTACTTCAATACCGAGCCGGGCATTGACATACGCCCCTATCGCTTACACCGCTTTAGCTGCGCAGAAACTTCGTTTTAGCTGCGCAGAAACTTCGTTTTAGCTGCGCAAAAACTCCGTTTTCACGCATCTCATCAAAAAGGAGCAATACAATGAATCTGAATGGCATTCTGGTACCCATGGTTACACCGTTTGACTCGAATAAAAAAGTCGATACCGCCCGTCTGCAAGAACTGGCACTGGCCTATATCGACAAAGGAGTGACCGGCCTGGTGGCCTGCGGCACCACCGGGGAATATTACACATTTTCGGAAGAAGAACGTGCCTCGGTCTTGCAGACAATCGCCCAGGCAGGCAAAGGCAAGGCGACATTAATCGCAGGAATCAGCGACCTGTCCGCCGAAGTAGCGGTACGCCGTGCACATGAGGCCAAGCGCCTGGGCTACGATGGTCTGATGCTGTCGGCACCGCCCTATAGCCTGCCCAGCCAGGAGGGAATCATTGCATTTTTTGAATGTGTCGCGTCAGCCACAGACTTGCCTATCATCATGTACAACTTTCCAGCACGCGTCGGCGTCGAAATCGAATTCGAGACGGTAGCGCGCCTGGCACGCCATCCCAACATCAAGGCAATCAAGGAAAGCAGCGGCAATTTCAGTCAGGCATTACGCATGATCCAGGCCAATTTCGATGATTTCCAGGTGATTTGCGGTTGTGATGATCAGCCAGTCGACTATTTTTTCTGGGGCGCCACCAGCTGGATTGCAGGTGCCGCGAATGTTTTCCCCGACGAACAAATTGCCTTGTTCAACGCAGCCGCCGGTAAGGATTGGGACACGGCAAAAAAAATCATGACCGATATGTATCCGGCCATCCACTCCATGGAGTCTGGCAACTACAACCAGAAGGCCAAAATCGGCTGCCTGCGCGGCACCTTCGATGCCGGCAATGTCCGTCTGCCGCTGGTCAATCTGCCGGACAACGAGAAGCAGGAATTTCTTGCGTTGCTCAAATAAACCGGAGCTTGAGATGACATTGAGCAAAGACACCATTTTTGAACAGGCTGCCCGGGGAGAACTCTGGGCCGGTCACCTGATCCCGGATCACAGCAGCACAGGCAGCAAACTGGAGAACCGCAGCCCGATCGACAACGCAGTGATCGGTCATATCGCCGACGGTGAGGCTCACGACATGGATGCGGCAGTAGCCGCTGCGCGCGCTTCGTTTGTGTCGGGTGAGTGGTCGCAGCTTGCGCCGGCAGAACGAAAGCAAATTATGTTGCGTTGGGCCGCCCTGCTCCAGGAAAATCTGGAAGAACTGGCGGCACTCGATTGTATCGATGCAGGCAAGCCGATTACGGAATGCCTCAACACCGATATGCCAGCCACCATTGAGACATTTTACTGGTACGCAGAAATCATCGACAAATTGTTCGACAAGGTTGCGCCTACCGGAAAAGAAGCATTGGGCCTGATTGTCAGGGAACCCATGGGCGTCGTGGGCGTTGTCCTGCCATGGAATTTTCCTGCCCAGATGTTCGCCTGGAAAGTGGCGCCCGCACTGGCGGCCGGCAATTCGGTTGTGGTCAAGCCGGCAGAGCTGACTTCGCTCAGCGCCTATCGCATGGTACAACTGGGGCATCAGGCAGGCGTGCCGCCGGGTGCGCTCACACTGGTATGCGGCCTGGGGGAAAAGGTAGGCGAAGCATTGGGCCGACATGATGACGTCGATATGGTCTCCTTTACCGGCTCCACTGAAGTGGGTCGCTATTTTCTGCACTATTCAGCCCAAAGCAATTTGAAGGAAATCGTGC
>JBOIGK010000382.1:0-8693 GCA_050742695.1 Advenella sp.
GCAATGGCCGGTACCGCTTTCGAAATAAAGGCAGTCACCGCATCCTGCATGCGCTGGTTGATGATTTTCACGTCTTTCTTTGGGTCCAGTCCGTTTTAGCGCAGGGCATTGTCCAGGAATACATGCGCGGTTGTGCCTGTGGTGGTGGATATCTGCTTGCCTTTCAGATCAGCGATCGAGTTGATACCCATATCCGGGTGCACCCACAACTGTGCCGTGGCAAACTCCACGTCATTCATCAGAAATACCTTGCCTTGTCCGCGAGCAGGGAAATTGGACATGACGGCACCGGTGCTCAGTACGTCGATACTGCCGCCGCTCATGGCCTGAAACAGTTCCAGGCCGGTCTGAAATTGAATGAATTCCATTTGCAGCCCGTTCTTCTTCCAGATGCCCATGTCCTCGGCCAGCCAGATCTGACCATCTACGGCCAGCGTATGCAGATAACCGACCTTGACTTTGGTGCTGCTTTGGGCGAAAACGGGTGACGCGTGTAACGCAACGGCTGCCGTGCCGGCCGCCATCTTGATAAAAGTTCTACGTTTCATAGCAACGATCTCCTTTGGTATTTGACAGCCAGTGCGTCTAGGCGACGCGTTTTTCCTTTGCCAATGCTTCCTGTGCCGCATATTCCTGCATTACGCTGTTGTGGATACGGGCGCGCAGTGCATTAAATTCTGGTGTTTCCTGCAACGATCGATTACGCGGATAAGCAAAGGGGATATCGATCACTTCCCGAATGCGGGAAGGGCGTGCGGAAATGATCAGCACCTTATTGGATAGATAGACGGCTTCTTCGACCGAGTGTGTAATCAGCATGACCGTTTTGCCTTCCGCGTACAGCACATCCAGCAACAGATCATGCATCGCGCTGCGGGTCTGCGCATCCAGCGCCCCAAACGGTTCGTCCATCAGGACAAATTCAGGACGCACCGCATAGGTTCGGGCAAGCGCCAGACGTTGCTTCATGCCGCCGGACAGCGTTTTCGGAAATGCCTTGCGAAAATCGGCCAGTCCCATCAGGTTCAGATAACGATCAACAATCGCTTTCTTGTCTGTGGCATTCAGGTCCTTGCTTACTTTCAGGTTTAACCCAAATGCAATATTTTGCTCGACGGTGAGCCAGGGGAAAACGCCATACTCCTGGAACATGACGCCCCGATCCGGACCTGGCTGCTCAATTGGTTTGCCATCGAGCATGACCGCGCCGCTGGTCGGTTTGACAAAGCCTGCGGCCATATTCATCAGAGTGGTCTTGCCACAGCCGGATGGTCCCACAAGTGAAATAAAATCGCCCTGATTGACGCTAAAGGACATATCCCGGACAACTTCCAGTACACCACCAGGTGTATCAAACTGCATGGACACATTGTCAAAAACAATCCGTTCTTTGTTTGTCTGCATGTCTATTCCCCGGCCCTGTCCTGCCAACTGATCAATCGGTTCGATAATTTGCGGATGCCCACATCCATCAAAAGAGCAATGGCGCCAATACAAATAATCCCAACATAAATGGCGCGCAGGTCAAAGAATGCCGAGGCGTTCTGTATCATCGCGCCCAGGCCTTCCTGGGCCGCCACCAGCTCAGCTGCGACCAGGGTTGCCCAGGCCACGCCCAGCGCAACCCTAAGCGCAGTCAGCATGTGAGGCACGGTCATGGGCACCATGACTTTGAGGAATATTTCCATATCTGTGGCACCCAGTGTCTTGGCCACGCGGATATACACAGGGCTGATCTGGTTCATGCCTTCGTACATCACAATGACGGCGGCAAAAAAGGAGGCATAGAAAAGAATGGCAATTTTGGCCATTTCGCCAATGCCGAAATACACAATTACAAGTGGAATAAGCGCGATGGGCGGCAGGGCGCGAAAGAAATTGACCAGCGGGTCGACAAAACGCCGTATGGGCTTGTACCAGCCGATCAGAAAGCCGATCGGCACCGCCAGCAGCATGCCCAGCAGTAGCCCGCCTACCACGCGCTGGATGGACATGGCCATATTCAACAGCAGCCCGCCCTGGGTCAGATGTGTCCAGAATGTCTGCAACACTTCCAGTGGCGACGGCAGCAATGCCGGGCTGATCCAGCCCGAAGCGTGCACAAGCATCCAGACTGTAATCAGGCAGATAAACGGAAAAACGGACCAGGCCAGATTGCCCAGCCGGTTGCTGCTTCTTGTGGCTTTTGCCATCCTTGTCTCCATATGTTTTTTTGGGTGCCGCGTCCAGTGACCTCAATACTGGTGATGGGCGATATCGTTTTGCAGCAGATCGGTGTCAATCTGTATCAGCTGCGCAGGATACTGAATATGCGCGTAATACAGGATTTTGTCCGAGGGATCCTTAAACACTCGGCAGACATCCGCAATCGGATCGCCCACGCCAATGTTCAAATGAGACGCCGTCTCCTTATCCGATACGGTGATGCGCATGATCTGCCGGGCCTGATGAATGCTGATATCAGGCCGTTTGGCCAACTGCGGTACTACCGGTGCAGTGCGAAAACCTTCCGGGTTGCTGTCGAAAATCGTCTTGTCCAGATAGATATCAATAAGGCAATAAGGTGTGTTTTCACGATAATGCACCCGGCGCAATCGCTGGTAGGTAGCGCTGTTGCCATCAAAGCCGAAAGCCGGATCCGGCGCCCGCTCTCCTGGCTCTATTGGCAGCATGCGGATTTTCAGCGTTGATACCGCCTGGACCAGTTCGCCAAAACTGTTGGCCAGCCTGAACCAGCGCTGTTCTGACAGGTCCTTGGCTACAAACGTGCCGACTCCACGGGTGCGCCGGATAATGCCATTTTCTTCCAGCAGGTTGAGCGCGGCACGCAAGGTGATTCGCGACACCTCGAACTGCGCCACCAGATTGTCCAGGGTAGGGATCTGCTCCCCGAAACGCCATTGCTGGCTTTCGATCTTCTGGCGCATGAGCTTGGCCACTTGCAGATATAGCGGCATGCGGCTTTCGTTGCGAGGTTTTATTTCATTGTGCATATCATCATATTAATAAGCACAATTGAAATAAACAAGTAGGGGTTAGCCCGGACAGGCGTAGCGCAAGAACATACGCAACACCCCGTTGTCGATTGCGCAAATGGGCTGGCTGGCCTATGATAATGGTCAATATAGTATAGGGGGGTAAGGTATGTCTCATTTGCATACAAATAACGATGAGTTGCTCAATCGGGTTCGCAGAATTGCCGGACAAGTCCAGGCTATCGAGCGCGCGCTGCAGGCCAGGGCCGATTGTGGCAAAACACTGCATCTTGTAGCAGCAACGCGCGGGGCATTGAACGGACTGCTTGAACAGATTATTGAGGCACATGCGCAATTTCATGTTGCCGATCCGGGGCTTAGCGATGAGCAACGCCAGGCGGGCGTGAACGAATTGCTCAAAGCGATTCGCCAGTATTCGAAATAATAGGAACAGATGATGTATTCGGAACACAGCCCCCATAGCCATGCGTTTCTGGGAGCGGCCCATGATGAAAATGCCAGGCGGACGCTGTGGGTCGTCACCCTGACTTTTGCCATGATGGTCGTGGAAATTGCCGCCGGCTACGTGACCGGTTCCATGGCTCTGCTGGCCGATGGCTTTCATATGGCCACGCATGCGGGCGCCCTGGGTATTGCGGCTGGAGCTTACGCCTTTGCACGGCGCAATGTGAACAACCAGCGTTTCAGCTTCGGAACCGGGAAGGTGGGAGATCTGGCGGGATTTGCCTCGGCGCTCATTCTTGCCTTGGTGGCGCTTGGCATTGCAGTTGAATCGGTCGCCAGGTTGTTAAATCCGACCAGCGTTGCCTTCGGGGAGGCGGCAATTGTCGCGATGGTGGGCTTGCTGGTCAATGTTGTGAGTGCGCTCATGTTGTCGGGCGGGCATCATCACGGGCATGATCATCACAGTCATCATCATGGCCATGCCGCTGAACACGACCATGTGCACGGACAAGCACCCGGTGGTGACAATAATATGCGGGCGGCGTACATTCATGTGCTGGCCGATGCCCTGACCTCGGTCCTGGCCATTGTGGCCCTGCTGGCAGGCCGTTATTTTGGCTGGGTATGGCTGGATCCGGTCATGGGCGTCGTCGGCTCGCTGGTTATTGGCAGATGGGCCTATAGCCTGATGAAAGCCAGCGCAGCTGTGTTGCTGGACGTGACAGACGAACATATTGCAGAGCAAATTCGCGACATTCTGGCGCCGGTGCCCGGTATGAAAATCACAGACCTGCACGTTTGGCAGGTCGGGCCACAGGCTCGCGCGGCCATTGTCAGCGTGGCAGGCAGTGGGTTGACTGCCCGACAAATACGTGAGCAGTTGCAGCCAGTCCATGAAATATTACATTTGACAATTGAATGCCAGGCGGCGCCTGCGCGGGCCAATGAATCCTCTACCCCGGCGGTGATGGCCCGTACCTAGCGTTGTACGCGCCGGGTCGGCCGACTGCCCGTCAAGACATGCGCATTTGCGCGAGGAGAGCTGCCCGGCGCGTACATGTGCCGCGGATCGATAGCGCGACCTGTGACAGCATGCGCTTCTGTTACCAGGCTACCGGTGGATCACAATGGCCAGAAGCGATGGACCCACGGGCGCTGTCTGGTCTGTTTATTTCGCCGGGAAGGCCGGTTCCAGGCCGTTTTGCCGTATCGTTTGGACAGCGGCCGGGGAAGTCAGGAATTTGATCAGATCGTTGGCGCCCTGCTGATTGCGCGCATGCGTGGTCACCCCGGCCGAAAAGACGGTTGCTTTTTGCAGGGCGGGCGGTAGCACGCCCACGTAATCGGCCCCTTTGATCGGCAACAATTCACTGACCTGTTGCAAACCGAGCGCTGCATCACCGCGCGCCACCACGGCACCTACGCGCTCGGAAACAATGCGCTTGCTCTTGGGCTTGACCTGCGCTTCAATACCCAGTTTCTTGAGCATTTCCTTTTCATAATAGGTGCCGCTGGCACTGGCCGAATAGGCGATGGAAGGCGCTGCCAGCAGAGCGCGTTTGACCGCCTCGGCGCTGCTGATATCAGGTTTGGGGGCGCCCTTCTGCACGGAGATGCCGATGAGTGAACGCACCAGGTCCACCTGGCTGCCTTTGACGACCTGTCCTTTATCGGCGAGCTGATCCAGTGATTTGCGGGCCAGGATAACCATATCTGCGGGCTCCTGTCGATCCAGTCGGGCCGGAATGGAATCTGGCGCACCACCCATGGACGAGCCATGGACAATTTCAACGTGATAGCCGGACTGCTTTTCAAATTGCGGAGCAAGCGCTTCGACTGAGGAGGCAAAGCCGCCTGAAGAGATAACCGTAATCGTGTTTTTCGGGGATTGTCCCGGCATATGGCTGCAAGCGGCCAATACGGTGGATAGTGCAAGCGTGGCAAGTATCGCACGGCGACGGGGTAAATTGACGAACATGTTATTTTCTCCTTGGGAATGGTCTCTGGTATTAAATGATTTTGTTCTGCTAGTGCTCTGGCAGAGCGCGCATCGAGTTTAATTGCAGTGGCAAACACCGATGACCAAATCTGTTGCTTGATCACAAAAGAAATAAATAATTACATCAGTGCGCCATGCAGATAATGGACAGGGCAAAGGTCTGCGTTGCCGCGCCATTTATGGGTGCCGTGTATTGGTGACGTATATTGATCTGATGTATACCAGCCGTCCGGATCGACCCAGGGACGATGGCGATGCCCCTTTTGCTTGGTGCCCTGGATCGCTGCTTACCCGGATCAAATGCTCGCGCGCAGGCAGAAGTATAAATAATTTGGCCGCCCGGTCTGTCCAGACACGGGCGGCCAAATGGCTGATGGACCGATTGTGTTATTTGCTGATCAGCGGATCAGTTATGCCGAAGGTATAGAAAGCCAGCATAGCACTAACGCCGGTAAAAATCAGATAGTACAGCGTCGGCTGGATGGTTTTGCGCAGGGTAATGCCTTCACGACCGAGCAGGCCCACCGTTGCCGAGGCGGCCACAACGTTGTGAATGGCGATCATGTTGCCCGCAGCAGCCCCGACAGCCTGTACCGCAATCATCATCGCGGTAGAGACGCCCAGTTGTTGAGCTACATTGAACTGAAAATCAGCCAGCATCAAATTGGAAGCTGTATTGGAACCGGTAATGAAGGCACCTAGCGCACCCATTGCCGGCGCAAAGAAGGGGTAAACACTTCCCACGCTGTTTGAAACAAATTGCGCCATGGCCACAGGCATGGATACCAGGTCCGCCGCGTTAACACCCGAGTTGATCAGAATCCGCACCATTGGAATGGTGAAAATCAGAACGAAGCCGGCGCCAAGGATGGTGCGGCACGATTCGCCTACCGCTTGCTGGATATCGTTGCGATTCATGCGATGCAGGAAAATCGTAATGAGCACAACGAACACCAGAATACCGCCGGGCAGATACAGCGGCTCCAGGGTCCCAGACACCTTGTCTTCCCCCATGATATCGCTCCATCCGAAACTCACGGCATTGAGCGCCTGCTTGACGGGTTCAACCGTTCGGGAGATGACCAGGAAGACGGCCAGCAGAATATAGGGCAGCCATCCGTTGAAGGTGGAAATCGGCGCTTTCCCTGCAGTTTCAATGGGCTGCACGTCAATGTCGCCAAACCAGTCTTTGGGCCAGCGGCTCGATTCGGGAAAATCCCATACTTGCTTTGGTATCAGAAATCCGCGCTTAGCCGCCGGGATGACAATTGCCAGTCCGACCAGGGCGCCAATGATCGACGGAAACTCAGGGCCTAGAAAGACGCCGGCCAGCATGTAGGGAACCACAAAGCAGACGCCCACGAACAGGGCGAATGGCGCGATGGCAAGCCCTTCCTTCCACGAGCGATTTGCGCCAAAGGCCCTGACCATGATCATGACCATGATCAGTGGCATCAATACGCCCACCACGCCGTGCGTTAGCGCCACTTCCGAGGTGATCAGGCGGAAATACGCTTCCCATGAGGAGCCTTGCGCGACCAGTTGCTCTGTGATGCCCGCCTTGTCGACGCCGCCTGAGACGCCTACCACGATGGGGGTGCCAACCGCACCAAAGGAGACCGGGGTCGACTGTATCATCATGCCGACAACAACGGCTGCCAGAGCAGGAAAACCCAGGACAACCATCAAGGGCGCGGCCACGGCGGCCGGCGTGCCAAAGCCCGATGCACCTTCGATAAAGCAGCCGAACAGCCAGGCCACAATAAGCGCTTGCACGCGCCGGTCCGGACTGATGTCCGAGAATCCTTTGCGAATTGCCGTTATGCCGCCGGAGTGCTTCAGGGTATTGAGCAGCAAAATTGCGCCGAAGATAATCCATAGAATGGAGGCGGTCAGAATCAGGCCCTGCAGGGCTGAAGCGACCACGCGATTGACACTCATCTGCCACGCAGTAAGGGCGATCACGGTCGTGACAATAAATACAATAGGCATGACCACTTTGGCGGTCATTCTGAATCCGATCAATAGCACTCCCGCCAGAATCAGCGGCAGAAATGCAAGCAGCGCAAGCGCGGTGTTACTCATAATATTGCTCCTTTTGTTCTACAAATCATTTTTTCCGGAAGTTGCACCTTTGAGCGCGTGTGCTCACATCAGGCACCAGCAGTAGTGTGTGGTGTCCGAGAGCATGGCTGTCTCGACCATGCTCCGACAAAAAGGCGTATAGAAAAAATGAAGTGCCATCTTAACCTGAATATTTACTGAATGAGCGCCGCGCATGGCATCAGGCTGACATTGCGCTGCCAATCGGCCAGGCGCCATGCGGGCAAACAGGGGTCAGCGGAGCAAATGAGGTTCTTGACAGCAATGCAGTGCGCGGTGCGCTGGTGTTCGCGACTGACTGCGCAAGCCGCCATGAAAAAATTCAATCCCTGTTCGCATTGTTCACTTTATTGTTTCCAGATCGTTCAGGTAGCCACGATAGAAGTCAATAAACCGCTGGGCGCGATAGGAGACCCGACGGCCTGGCGGATAGACCGCGTAGATGCCGACTTGCGGTAACGTCCATTGCGGCAGTACAGGTTCAAGCCTGCCGGCTGTGATGTCTTCGGTTACGCTGTGCTCGTCCAGTATCGAGATGCCGTAACCTTCGCGCAGCATGGCACGCAATGCGCCCGGTGAGTCGACGCGGATGCGTGACCTGACGTGGATTGTTGCACTCGCGTTATTGGTATGCTCGAAGGTCCAGGTGAGCGGGGCAGGTAGCAAGGACAGGCAAATCCAGGGATGGTCTGCGAGATCGGCGGGTGTCAGGATGGGCTTTGCATCGCGCAAATAGGCAGGGGAACCAACGACGAATTGACGCATTCCCCCCAGCTTGATGGCGCGCATGGACGAGTCACGCAACCAGCCCACTCGAATCGAGGCGTCAATGCCTTCGCTGACCAGGTCCTGGACCCGATCGCTTGAACGCAGATCAATGTGCAGATCAGGATGGCGCCGGGCGAAAATTGCCACTGCACTGGCCAGCGACAGGATGGAGTGATCTACGGTCGAGCTCAGTCGCAAGGTACCGGACAGCGTTGTTCTATCTTCCCCCAATTGATCCAGCGTTTCCTGCAGCTGACCCAGCATGGGTTCACATTGCTCGAACAGTCGCCTGCCGGCATCGGTCAGGTTGACCTGGCGCGTGGTTCGCGTAAACAGTGGGGTGCCCAGATGCTTTTCAAGGCGGCTTATTTGAATGCTGACTT
>JBOIGK010000383.1:0-3067 GCA_050742695.1 Advenella sp.
GGCCTGAACCTTACCTTCGAGACCCGCGAGGGCATTCTCAAGCATTGTTCACTGGCGCACGCCCGTCAACTGGGCGAAGTGGGGCAGCGCTTTATCGACCGAAAGCGCCCGGGTCTGGAAGCGCAACTGGCCAATCTGGCCGACGAGATTGCCTATAATAATCATGATATAGATGACGGCCTGCGTTCCGGTCTTATCACAATTGAACAAATGCGCCAGGTGCAGCTGTTTGCCACCTACCATGATGAAGTAAGTCGTTTGTTTCCCGAGGTCACCGGGCGCCGTCTCGTTGCCGAGATCATCCGGCGCATGATCAACGCCCTGATCGTCGACCTGACCAACACGACGCGGAACAATCTGCACACTCATAAAATTCAGACACGTCAAGACGTGACAGAAGCGCCGGCGTTGCTGCAGTTTTCCGATGTAATGCGCACGCAGGCAGACGAGCTCAAATCCTTTCTTATGCATAATCTGTATCGCCACTACAAGGTGATGCGCATGGCCAACAAGGCCAGCACTATCGTCCAATCGCTGTTCAAGGCCTTTGTGGACGATCCACGGCTGATGCCGGCAGACTACCGGCACGAGGATGAGCGCAGGCAGGCGCGCGCCATTGCCGACTATATCGCCGGGATGACCGATCGTTATGCGATCAAAGAATACAAGCGGCTGTTTGTCGTATAAACCGGGGTACTGCACGGCAAGCCGAATTGACTGACGTTAAGAATTATTCATAAAAGCACAATTCATTCTTTTTTCAAAAAGCATCAAGAGTATTTTCAAAATAGGAACTTCGCATCTTGTTGGAAAATGATTTCGCATTTTCAATTTAGATAGTCAAGCGAAATCCTATGGACAGTCCGGCCCCACCATTGCGCAGCCCCCATACTCTGTTTGTCGACGGCAATATGCAGAGTTTGCACGGCGTGCTTGCCGCTATGCGCAGCGCTGCTTTCCGTATCACAGTTGCATTTGATGGGCTGCAGGGATACGAAAAAGCCATTACGCTGCAGCCTGATGTGATTGTTTCGGAGTTGCATCTGCCCCGGCTTGATGGTATTCCTCTATGTCGTCGGCTCAAGGCCAATACACTTACTACAGATATTCCCGTGCTCTTTTACAGCAATCTGGATGATCCGCAATCACGCATCCAGGCACTGGAATATGGTGCTTCAGATTTTATCTCCAAAGCCCATCCGTATGACGAAGTGGTGGCGCGAATCCGCATTCATGCCAGTATCTCCCAACGATTGCATAGCGTACGGCAACAACGGGCGTCAATGCTCTTGCCCCCAGGCCAGGACCAGCATATCGGCACCATTGACAGCGATGATGAAGTCGCCGTGCGCATCGTCATGCAATATGCACAGGACAATCTGTCGGAAGACCTGAGCCTGCCCAAATTGTCAGCGCTGGTGTCCATGAATAAAAAGCGCTTGAATCGTGCTTTCTACAATGTTTGCGGCTGCAGCGCCTTTGAGTACATTCGTGATTTACGTATGCGCACCGCAAAGCACCTGCTGGCTACCACGTCGTTGCGCACACTGACCATTGCCGAAGAGGTGGGGTTTTCCAACGCCGCCAATTTCGCCACGGCATTTTTGAACATGCAGGGCATGACGCCGTCGGAATACCGGCGGACAACGACGCAATTACGGGTTTCCGAGAGTATGAAAAATACCAATGATGTATAAGCGATGACAGTGAACCGATATACAATTAAAAGAAAAGGAGACCTGTCTTGCTTACACGCCATGCAACCTATGCCGCAACAGTGTCGGCTACCCACTGGAATGTGCCGCAACACTACAATATCGGCGTTGACGTTTGTGATAAATGGGCAGATGGGACCGGTCGTCTTGCCATCATTCACGAGAAGTCGCCTGCAGATATCCAGTACTACACTTTTGACCAGTTGAAAGCCTATTCCAACCAGTTCGCGCATGCATTGCAACAGGCTGGGGTGGCGCGTGGTGATCGGGTGGGTATTTTGCTGGCCCAGGGCATTGAAACAGCCATTGCACATATTGCCTGCTACAAACTCGGGCTCATTGCCATTCCCCTGTTTTCACTGTTCGGTTCCGATGCGCTGGCCTACCGTCTGTCCAATTCGGGCGCGCGGGTCCTGATAACCAATACAGAAGGGGTAGCCAAGCTGGGAACGATTGCAACGCCCTTGCCTGAACTGAAAACCGTCGTGGATATCGACGCCACGCACAATACACCGGCAACGCTGGCATTTTGGCCATCGCTGCAACCGCAGCCCGAGACCCTTGAGCCGGTTTGCACCCTGGCCGATGACCCTGCCGTCATTATTTACACCTCGGGCACAACCGGCAAGCCCAAAGGGGCCCTGCATGCGCACCGAATTCTGCCGGGGCATTTGCCCGGCGTTGAAATTTCCCACAATTTCTTTCCCGAAAACGCCAAAGTCATGTGGACGCCTGCCGACTGGGCGTGGATCGGCGGTCTGTTTGATGTCCTTATGCCGTCATTGCATCACGGCATTCCCGTGCTGGCCTGCCGTTTTTCCAAATTTACCGCTGAAGCAGCGTTCGATATCATGTCGCGGCACCAGGTCACCCACACCTTTTTGCCGCCAACGGCACTCAAAATGTTGCGCCGGCTGGAGAATCCGCGTGACCGCTGGCCGCTGGCGCTTCGTTCCATCGCGAGTGGGGGTGAAAGCCTGGGGCTGGAACTGCTCGACTGGGGGCGGCGCAATCTGGACATTACCATCAACGAATTTTATGGGCAGACCGAATGCAACATGCTGGTGTCGTCCTGCGCCGATCTGTTCGAGCCCAAAATAGGCAGCATGGGCAAGGCCGCGCCAGGCCATGATGTGCAGATTGTCAACGACCAGGGGCAGGTGTTGCCCGACGGCACCGAGGGCAATATCGGCGTCAGGTGTCCCGATCCGGTCATGTTCCTGGGCTACTGGAACAACCCAGAGGCCACCAGGGGAAAATTTGCCGGCGACTTCCTGGTAACGGGAGACATGGGCGTTCGGGATGAAGAGGGGTTTTTCCGCTTTGTCGGCCGCAATGACGACGTGATTACC
>JBOIGK010000384.1:0-8914 GCA_050742695.1 Advenella sp.
GTACCGGTCCTGTGGGATCTGGAACGCAACACCATTGTGAACAACGAGTCAGCGGAAATCATCCGCATGCTAAATAGCGCATTTGACGGCATTGGCGCAACGCCTGTCGACTTTTCTCCTGCTGCGCTGCTGCCGCAAATCGATCAGGTCAACACGAGAATTTATAACACCATCAATAACGGCGTGTACAAGACGGGTTTTGCGACAGATCAAGCCGTTTATGAAAAAGAGGTAAGCAGCCTGTTTGCCGCATTGGATGAGCTGGAGACCAAACTTGGCCAGCGCCGTTATCTGCTTGGACAGACAGTGACCGAAGCCGACTGGCGCCTGTTCACCACCCTGATCCGCTTTGATGCGGTGTATCACGGCCATTTCAAATGCAATCTCAGACGCCTGGTCGATTACGAAAACCTGTGGAGCTACACTCGCGAGCTCTACCAATGGCCGGGTGTCGCTGCCACGATAGACTTTAATCATATCAAGCGGCATTACTATCAGAGCCATCAGACCATCAATCCGAACGGCATCGTTCCGCTGGGCCCGATTCTGGATCTGGAACGCCCGCCAAGCCGCAAGCTATAGTAGCAGCAAGCCCGACGGCCTGCCTCGCCGCCTACGTGTGGCGTGCCGGCCGCCGCAATATGATGTATGCCATAATTCCTATGGACAGGACTATGGCGGACATCAGAAAGGCAGAAGTAAAAATGTCTTCGCCCTGCAAATTGAAAATATCATGGGCCTTGCCCGAGATCCATTGCATAAACGATGCGCCCAGAAACAACGACGTGTTAAATAGCGCAATAGCGCGCCCCTGCATATTCTGAGGGTAAACTTCTTTGGCGTCGGCCAGTTGCCAGACGGTATTGCTGGCTCCAACCGCAATAACCACGATAGTGGCGATACTGAGCCACAGTTGCTGGCTATACGCCAGGACAACGAAGGCAATCACCAGTACCCACGGCTGGACGCATAAATACGCATAACGCTTGCCGGGCCCGGGATCCAGACGCCCGAACAGCATCGGGCTGAATACCGAAATAATGGACAGCAGCAGGGCCAGATTCCCAGCAAAAACCAAACTTGCGTGATGACGCTCGACCAGTAGCGGCCCCAGCCATAAACCTCGCAGCGTCAAAAATGCGGCATAAATGACGAACACCAGCGATAGAATGCCTGGCGTTTCCCGGATTTTCAGCAAGGCCTTATAACCTGATATTGAACGCACTGCCACAAGGGTCTTCTGTTTAAGACTGAGCGATGATGCATCCAGTCCGCTGTCCACATTACGAACGCCAAAGTAAATCAGCAGCCAGGTCAGAAAACTCAAGACGGCCAAAATATAAAAGCAGCTACGCCAACCGAAGTGACCAACCAGCCAGGCGGTTGGTGTCGCAGTAAAAATCAGCCCCAGACTGCCCGAACCCAAGGCAAAGGCATACATCATTGAAAACTGCTTGCCCGAAAAATGCCGGGCCATCAACACAATACATGCAAGAAAGGCCGGGGCGCAGCCAAAGCCAATCAAAATCTGCCCCCACTGCAGCATTGCCGGAGACGCTGCCATGCCCGAAAGCACCGCGCCTACCACTGAAAATGGAGAAACAACGAGAACGGTTTTTCTAATACCAAAGTTGTCGATCAGAATACCGATTACCACCTGCAGGCAGCCAAATGCAATATGAAAAGAACCAATCACTCCTGCCAGCCGGTCGCTGTCGAGCATGAACTCGGTCTTCAATGGTACGGAAAGAATGCCGCCCAGGGTACGATAAGCCTGACTCAAAACAAACCCGGACAACAGAAAATAAAGCATGAGCTTGACTTTATTTATTGAGATCGACTGCGTATTCAACGGATGCCTCTGATGGAGATTTTAATGATTGAAGTTCCGATTGTAACGCACCGCAGCATGGACGTCGTTTGGTCATCCGGTGGCGACCGTCAGCCCTTATCGACAAAGTATTGAACAATGCAATGACTATTCATTCGGCATTGGCAGTTCGGCGCTCATGGCGATGAGCGAGCGCATAACATGAAGCGTCAGTTGCGAATGGGATAGTCCTTTCAATGTAAAAATACCGATATAGCGATGGGGAGCCCCTTTCAAATAGCAGATCTGCAGATCGTCCTGCAGAAACGGTCGTGCCGCTGACCATGGAAGTATTGCGATGCCGCATCCGTTGCGAACAAACTGGGAAATGGTATTCAGATCCCGCAGCGCGAACGTCGGTGAGAATATGGCTTTGTGTGCGCAGAAATAGTCGTCCACACCCGATCGAGTGCTGGTCCCCTGAGGCATGGAAATGATCGGAAGCGCCGACAGTCCGGCTACGTCCCATTTTTTCAGACCGATATGGTTATCCGGGCGATGCATCAGGACAAAAGGTTCAACAAACAATTTTGTAAACCGCAGCGTTTCCGATGTGTTTTCCCTGGCCGCCAGCACGATATCCACCTTTCTGTCGTAAAGCAATTGCATCGCTTCGTTGGCGATTACATCAAACACCTGTACCTTTGCTTGCGGATGAGTTTTGCCCAATGCCGTGATCAATTTGGGTAGCAGCGTGGCGGCCAGCGTCGGCAGCGCAGCAATGGCCACCCGCTGGTTGCGAAATCTGACCATCTGTTCAAAATTATTCAACCCGTCCCGATAGCCGGTAACGGTTTGCCGGGCAATCTCCAGCAGCGCCTGCCCGTCACGCGTCAGGCTCACGTGCCGGGTGCTGCGTTCGAACAGTCGCACCCCTGCCATTTCTTCAATGGTCTTTACCAGTTTACTGAGCGTGGGCTGAGTAATATGAAGCTGATCGGCCGCCTTATGAAAGCTCAGCGCATCGGCAAGAACAACAAATACATGGAGGTGTCTTGGAGTCAGATTCATGCCTTTCTTCTATTAATGAGGTAAAAAAAGGAACTTATTCTTTTGTCTTTGCGAGTGTAACCTTGAGGCTGTGTATAAGAAAGAGGTGATGATATGTTACGGCTGGACGGCAAGGTGGCTTTGGTGACGGGCTGCGGTACGATGCAAAGCGGTTGGGGCAATGGCAAGGCAACCGCGGTCATGCTGGCGCGGCAAGGTGCGACAGTTTACGGTTGTGATCTGAGTCTGGATGCGGCGCAAAACACGCAAGCCATTATTCAGGAGGAAGGGGGTACGGCAACGGTCCAGTCGTGCAATGTTACCAGCGCGGACGAAGTCGCTCAACTGGTGGCCAATTGCCTGCAGGCATACGGCCGTATTGACATCCTGGTCAATAACGTCGGGCGATCCGAACCCGGCGATCCTGTGACAATGGCAGAGGATGTCTGGAATGAACAATTACAGGTCAACCTGACTTCGGCCTTTTTGTGCTGCAAGCACGTTATACCGGTGATGCAAAGCCAGGGTGGCGGTTCCATCATCAACATATCGTCTATAGCCGGTTTGCGTTACGTAGGCAAACCACAAGTGGCATACGCTGCTGCAAAGGCTGCGCTGATGCAAATGACCTCGACAACCGCAATTATCTATGCCGAACAAAACATACGCCTTAACTCGGTGGTTCCCGGGCTGATGTTCACCCCCCTGGTTGAACGGCTGGCAAACAAATATGCAAAAGGAGATTACGAAGGCTTTGTCGCCCATCGACACAGACAGGTGCCCATGGGCAGAATGGGCGATGCGTGGGATGTCGCACACGCGGTCCTGTTTCTGGCCAGCAATGAAAGCCGCTACATTACCGCACAGCAGATTGTGGTTGATGGCGGCGTAACCATGGCAACCCGTTGATATAAGGAGAAGCACGTGACTCACACCCATGCCCGTCTATATGGAAAGGTCGCCATCGTCACCGGTGCCGGCAGCGTCGGGTCAGGCTGGGGGAACGGTCGGGCAACGGCAATCCGGCTTGCCCAGGAAGGAGCCCTTGTCATCGCAGTTGACCGCGACATCAATGCGATGGATGAAACCATCAGGCTGGCAGATGGCCATGCCGATGCCATTACGCCGCTGGCGTGCGATGTCACCGATGATAAGGCAATAGGTACGCTCTTAGATACTGTCAAAAAAAGATTCGGGCATATCGATATTCTGGTCAACAACGTCGGAAGCCCTGTCCCTGGAGGACCTACCCAGCTGTCGACAGAACAATGGCACGCGCAACTGGATCTGAACCTTTCCACGGTATTTATGACCTGTCGGCATGTATTGCCATTAATGGAATCACAGGGCGGCGGCGCCATTGTCAATATAGCTTCTACGTCCGGTATACGCTGGACCGGAGCGGCACAAATTGGTTATGCCTGTGCTAAAGCCGGTGTGATCCAGTTCGGCCGCGTTGCGGCCGTCGAGTATGCGCCGAAAGGTATCCGAGTCAATACGGTGGTGCCGGGGCAACTACATACCCCGCTTGTAGACGCATTTCTGGCAAGGGATCAGGCAAAGGGCGACATACAGGCGCTGCTCATCCGCCGCAAGGCGCGAATTCCGCTATCTGTTACTGGCGACGGACGGGATACGGCAAACGCCGTATTGTTTCTCGCTTCAGACGAAGCACGATTTATTACCGGAACCGAACTGGTCGTGGACGGCGGCATGAGCGTGCGCTGCGACTGAACCATTCAATTGACTATTTCTAACTAGATAAGGACCGACGATGGCAAGAATACCTTATGCAAAACTGGATCAACCAGAAACGCAGGCGCTGCAAAAGCGTATTACCGCAGAACGAGGCAAGGTATTTAACCTGTATGCCATGCTGCTCAATAGTGCGCCGGTTGCAGAAGGATGGCTGGCTTTTCTGACGGCAATTCGCCAGAAAAGTACTTTGCCCGCGGATGTCAGGGAGTTGCTTATTATGCGTGTGGCTGTGCTCAACGAAGCAGATTACGAATTTGCGCAACATATGCCGTTCGCGCTGCGGGCCGGCTTCACTGAAACTCAGATGCAACAGTTACGCCACAATGATCTGCTCGATTTTAATCACAGAGATCGCGCGCTCATTGCCTATTGTGATGCCATGACACGTGACATTCGCGTACCTGATCAGACTTTTGAAGCAATACGTCCTTACTTCAACAACCAGGAACTGGTCGAAGTGACGGCGACCATCGGTGCGTACAACATGGTTTCACGATTTCTGGAGGCCTTACAGATAGACCACGATTGACCAGCACGCTGGCGAAAAACATATCAAAATAATCAGGAGACAAATATGAACATCCGACGTAACGGCTTGAAAATAGCAACTGCATTTTTCCTCAGCCTTTGCATGACGCCTCTCGTAAATGCGCAGGAAGCCTTTCCGCAAGAGCCAATCCAACTGATCATCCCCTTCGCGCCCGGCGACACAGACAAAATGTTGCGCCCAATTGTCGACAGAATGCGGGATGCGCTCGGACAACCGGTAGTCATGCAGTATAAACCCGGCGCAGGGGGTGGTGTAGGGGCAAGCCAGGTAGCCAATGCAAAAGCGGATGGCTACACCCTGGTCGGAAGCTCGCCGGGCGCACTGGTCATTGTGCCTCTGGCCAATAAGGAGTTCAAATACACAACCGAGTCGTTCGCACCCGTAGCGGCCTTCACCAAGGGCGCCTTCCTGCTGTTGGTCCCGGGCGACTCACTCTATAAAACGCTGGAAGATCTCGTTAACGCGGCAAAAAACAAACCTGGTACGATCACATATGGAAGTTCCGGCACAATGGGCATTACCCATTTGCTGACCGAAATATTCTCCAAGAATGCCAACATCGAACTTATGCACATTCCCTATCAGGGAAGCACACCGGCGGTGGTAGACCTGCTGGGTAAAGAAATCAACATGGCCACGGCAGCAATAGCGCCTGCGCTGGGTTATGTTAAATCAGGCCGATTGCGTGCGTTGGCTGTCATCAGCGATCGCCGCTCTGCATTGCTGCCAGACGTACCCACGGTGGCAGAACTGGGGTATGGGGTAAGCAGCCCGGCCCTGTATGGCATCGTCGCGCCTAAAGGCACATCGAAAGAACGGGTTCATGCCATCTATGAAGCTGCAAAAAAAGCCATCGAGATACATAAAGATGAAATCAACAAGAACCTGACCACCCTGGGCGCGGAGATTCAGTTGCTGGATCCTGAACAATACACAGCGTATCTGCAGGAGCAGAAAACCATGTTTTCAAAGGCGATAGATGGTTTGAAGGTGGGACCGCAATAAATCCGGACGAGCGGCACAAGGCGATTCGTGGCCAATACACCTGGCTTTGGACAATGACTCGCCAATTGCCCGCGTCACTATGGACTGGATCCGCTCAAACCATCCGCTGAATCCGGCGCGGCCGGCAGCAGCGGCTATGGATACTTTATTGAAGGGCCTGCGAGACGATCCGCAGACCCTTTTTGCTGCCAGACCAAGTCTTATGCGCCTATGACAAATGTCGTTGACAGACTGAGCGCGCCAACGTATCGCGTGTAAAATATTTCTGAATTCTCCGTCAAAGGTCAGCAATGGCAGCTCCGGCTCTATCCACACCCCGTTTAATTTTAAGGCAATGGCAAGATAATGATTTACCCGCCTTTGCCGCATTGAATGCCGATCCGCAAGTGATGCGTTATTTTCCTGCTGTGCTGCACCGGCAGGCGAGCGACGCGCTGGCTGCTCGAATACGGCACCGCCTTGATACCACGCAATTTGGATTGTGGGCAGTGCAAATTACCGGCGTCGCTGATTTTGCCGGATTCATCGGACTGTCCGTGCCTTCGTTCGATGCTCCGTTTATGCCATGTGTGGAAATAGGCTGGCGGCTCGCCAGACCACATTGGAAAATGGGTTACGCCAGCGAAGGCGCGCGCGCAGCCCTCGACTATGCCTTTGACACCTTGCATCTGCCACAGATCGTTGCATTCACCGCGGCAATCAACACCCCTTCCATTTCGGTCATGCAGCGATTGGGTATGCGCCACCACGCCAGCGATGACTTCGGGCACCCCGCGCTGGCCGAAGGCCACCGCTTGCGCCAACATGTACTCTACCGTGTGAAACAGGCCGATTGGCAAACCGGTAAGCCACCCCAATGATCGTTGGACGCCACTAAGTTTTAAGGGCATCGTTATAACTGGCGAAATTTTTCCTGATTGCATTGGCCGGTATGCCCGGCGGATGAAAAAACATTATTATTGTTCGACACCGTGGCCAGGATACCAAACAGGAATATGGCTTTATCCATCTGCCCCGTCTTTTACCAGATAATCCACCTGGAGAACCTTTCCCATGACAGCCTCCGAACACATTGATGATCTGATTGCAAAACTCACAGACTGGCGTGGCAACATGCTGGCCAATATCCGCAAGACGATCCTTGCCGCCGACCGCGACATTATTGAACAATGCAAATGGATGGGCAGCCCGGTATGGTCCCGCGATGGCAATATCGTGGTTGGTAACGCGCACAAGAACAAGGTCAAACTCACTTTTCCCCAGGGCGCTCATCTGCCCGATCCAGAAAAACTCTTTAACGCCGGGCTGGACGGAAAACAATGGCGCGCCATTGACCTTTTTGAAGGAGACCAAATCAATAAGCCCGCACTAAAGAATCTTATCCAGGCAGCGGTTGTGTTCAATCAGAAAAAACAGCAGGACAGACAATCCCAAAAATTGCCAGCCGGGAAAAACTGATTGATCGACGTGAGCCAGAGCCGGACAGCACTGCGGCAAATCAATCACAATTGAAATTGCGATCAGGTCAGAGCATACCCAGTACCGCAGCTATATCTGCCAACGGCGACGCCGCTGAGTCATCAATTTTCTGCCTCTAGCACTGCACCGGCCAGTTCCATCAGAACCGGGCTGAGTCTACCCACGATATCGACAACCGGCAGATGCGTGTTGACGCTGACGTTCAATACATGAACAGGCTGATATTTGAAACGCAATGGCGTTGCCAGTGCAACCACATTCGGTTGCCAGGATGCGGCGCAAAACCCCGATTTTTGCACCTGTCGCAGTGATTGCTGAATTTGCCGTTCCAGCGAGGCCCAGTCTGCATGGCGACGCAGGTGCAGGCGTTGCATCAATTCATCACGCGCATGCGGCGCCATGCTTGCCAGATACGCCCGGCCCAGCGAGGTCAGTTCAATCGGCACCCGCTGCCCCGCGACTACATTGCGCAGCGACACTTTCTTATTGAAGCGGACTGATTCCAGATAGACCATTTCATCATGGTCAATCACCGCTATACCTACATTGATTTTGTGCGCTTGGGCAACACGCTGCATCAGCGGCGCTGCAATTTTCAACACCGGCGATCCCGAACGCATGGCATGCCCAAAGCTGAGCAATGGCGCTGCCAGCCGATAGGCACGTTCGCGGGCGTCGTAGTCAAGCATCCCTGTGCGCACCAGAGTTTGCGTCAAGCGGCTGACCGTTGCCGGCGCCAGGCCGGTGCGTTCGGCCAATTCACTGTTTCCTATCAAGTCCGCTCCTGGACGGAACGCCCGAAGAATATCGATTCCACGCTCCAGCGAGCGATTCTGAGCCGGGCGATCCAGGCGTTCCTGCACTTTATTGGTGACCATTCGCACTCCTTGGCAATTCCATCTAGTGAAATTTTGTTATTACGTTTCGCAAGTTTAACGCATAAACTGCAATCGTAATATTGATACGCCAACACAAGTTTGGGCCGTGGCAAGGCAGTGCCTGAACAACCAGACAATGACAGGAGACCTCATGAAAACCAGAAAAATAGCAAGCGCTTGCCTGAAAGCAGCCTTTGTGGCCATCACCGGCCTGACAGCAACCTTTGCCGGCCAGGCAGCGCATGCAGCGTTTCCTGAACGACCGGTACGCCTGATCGTTCCCTTTGCGCCGGGCGGCGGCACGGATATGATTTCCAGGTTGCTGGCAGAAGGGATGGCGCGTGAGCTGAAACAACCGGTGATTGTAGAGAACAAGCCCGGTGC
>JBOIGK010000385.1:0-5267 GCA_050742695.1 Advenella sp.
AACATCAGGCAGTTTTGTTTGAAAAAATGAATTATTTTTTGCCTGTTTTGTGCTTGATTCGGCGTTGGCTGGGTATCTCCCTGCGTTATTGCTGCGTAAACGTATTGCACTGTTTCATATCGCCACCGGCCAGGCCGCGCTTGAACCAGCTCATGCGCTGCTCTGAAGAGCCAAGCGTAAAGGAGTCAGGCACCACATAACCCTGGGCCTGCTTCTGGATATGATCGTCACCAACCGCTGCGGCAGCGTTCATGGCTTCCTCGATGTCGCCGTCTTCAATAATAGTGCCTTCTTTCTGCAGTTCATGCGCCCAGATGCCTGCAAAGCAGTCTGCCTGCAGCTCCACGCGCACCGACAGATCGTTGGCCTGGCGCTCGTTCATTGAGCTGCGCGCCTGAGCCATTTTATCCATGACACCCAGCAGATTCTGCACATGATGTCCAACTTCATGGGCCAGCACATAGCCCTGCGCAAAATCGCCCTGGACCCCCATTTGCGCGCCCATCTGATGAAAGAAGCTCATGTCCAGATATACCTTGCGATCCTCAGGGCAATAAAATGGCCCCATCGCTGCCTGACCCACACCGCAGGCGGAACGGGTGGCGCCGGAATAGAGCACCAGTGCCGGATTCTGATAGGTGCCACCATTCTGCTTGAAGATGCCAGTCCAGACGTTTTCGGTGGTTTTGAGCACCTTGGAAATAAATACTTTGTCCTTGTCATTGGCAACCGGCTGGCCGGCTTGCTGTGACTGGCCGGCGGGCTCCTGCATGATATCGCCACCGCCCAGAATGGTCATCGGATTGATGCCCAGAAAATACCAGGCGGCCAGTGCGACGACGATCGTGCCGATGCCGATCTTGCCCCCTCCCAGTCGCATGCCACCACGGCCAACGCCGCCGGATCCACGGCGGTCTTCCACATTGCTGCTTTGTTCCTGATCGTCTAATCGCATCTTGATCCCTCTGTTGCAAGCCCACCGCAAATGAAACAGGCAGGTTGTTTTTTATTTGAAATTATATGACTGCGCCCCGATTTTATACGGGAACGCAGGGTAAATTGCGGCAAATCACGTAACCGAATGCAAGATCTGCAGCACAGCTCAAATCGCATGGGGTGCCCGGTTGTCATTCTTTTGTGGGTTTTCACGATTAAAATAGGATCATGAAAAATATGTTCAATTGTGTTGTTGTTGGCGCGCCGGGTTCTCCGGGCGATCGTTGTGTGAATGGTGGATGCGGGCTGGCCTGGCTACAGGCCATCGTTGCCGAACGGCCAGTCCGTTGCCGTGAGGGACGCCGCCATCATGGGTGACATTATCCGTGCCATTACCATTTACGCCATTCCGCTGATTTTTGCCATTACGCTGGCCGAAGCGGCACGCGGCTTTGTCGCCCACAAGCTGGGGGATCGCACGGCACTGATGCTGGGCCGCTTAACTCTTAATCCTGCCAAGCATATCGATCCCATCGGCACTATTCTTGTGCCGTTGCTGCTGATCGCCGCCAACCCGGGTTTTGTGGTGGGCTGGCCCAAGCCGATTCCGGTGAACGAGTCGCAATTTGCCAACCCGAAGCGCGACAGTATCCTGCTGGCGCTGGCCAGACCACTGGCCAATCTGCTGATGGGCATTTTGTGGGTGATCACAGCGCGTCTGTTGCTGGGCTTCGGCCTGCTGGACAGTTATTGGTGGAAGGTGGCAATCGCCGGCTTTACGCTCAATATCTTCCTGATGGTCTTTAACCTGTTGCCCATTCCTCCTATGGACGGCAGCCGCATCATCGCCGGATTCCTGCCAGCCAAGTGGGCCATTGCCTATCAGCGACTGGAGCCCTACGGGTTTTTCATTGTGCTTGGCCTGATCGCCTTTGGTCTGTTGCAGGTTGTGCTCCTGCCGGTTATCAGTGTGGTGCTTGAACTGCTTGGGCGTCTGTTTCTGTTCGGATAAGAATAAATCATGACTACACTCAAAGTTGTCAGCTATAACATTCACAAAGGCAAGTCAGCATTTGGCAAGCGGGTGTCGCTTGCCGATCTGCAGTCCGGGTTGACGCAACTGAGTGCAGATCTGGTGTTCCTGCAGGAAGTGCAGGGCCGCAATAGCCGGTTCGAATCGTTGCACGCGCAGCAGGATATGCTGGCAAGTCATTTGTCGATGGATGTCTGTTATGGCTGCAATGCCGTGCGCACCGACTCCGATCACGGTAATGCGTTGCTTTCCCGGTTTCGCATTGTGGAGCACGAAAACGAGGATATTTCCGATCATCGGCTGGAGCAGCGCGGTGTGCTGCATGCACGGGTAGAAATCGATGGCAGAACAGTCCACTGTTTTGTTGCACACCTGGGACTATTTGCCGCCAGTCGCGGCCGCCAGGTCGTTGCCATCATCGAACGCATCAAGCGGCTGGTGCCGGATAATGAGCCGCTTATTCTGGCCGGTGATTTTAACGACTGGAATGAAAAACTGGCGCCTTATTTCGATCATGAGCTGGGCCTGCACGAGGTGTTCGCCAACAGCCCGCTGCGGATCGATAACGAGTTACCGCGTCTGAAAACGTCATTGCGCAGCATGATGGATGGTCGCGGCCTGATGGCCGTGGACCAACTGGCGCCACCGCGTACCTTTCCGGCCATGTTCCCCTGGCTGCGGCTGGATCGCATGTATCAACGCGGCTTTACCATCCTGTCGGCGCAAGTGCTCAAGGGGCGACCCTGGGCGCGTATTTCCGATCATGCGCCGATTCTGGCCGAGCTGGAACTGGCCTGAATGCATCCATCCGACACTGGTTGGCCCCAATCGGCGGGGTATGTGCCCAGGCGCAGCCTGTTTTGCCAGCGCCGAATGCAGCGACGCCTCATTCTTCGCTACAATAGCGACCAATACTCAGGGCGTGCCTGGCGCTGGCAACAGCAGGCTGCGGTTGCCGCGACTTGCCCATTGAAATTGCACTCAGTTACCCCGTGGCAGACCTTTGGGCATGTCACAGTACGAAAATCGCTACGATGACAAAAAAAATCCTGATTGTTCGCTCGTCTTCCCTGGGAGATCTGGTGCATATGCTACCGGCCATCTCCGACATCCATCGGCATGTGCCTGGCGCGCAAATCGACTGGGTCGTGGAAGAACATTTTGCGGAGATTCCTGCCTGGCATCCTGCCGTACACGAGGTGATCGTCATTTCCCATCGCCGCTGGCGCAAGCAATGGCTCTCGCGGCAGGCCGGCAGCGAACGGCGGGCTTTCGCGCAGAATCTGCGCAAGCGGGATTACGATATTGTGCTGGACATGCAGGGGCTGATGAAATCGGCCTGGGTCGTGCGCCAGGCAAAAGGGCGACGCCACGGCCTGGACTGGAGTTCGGCACGCGAATCGCTGGCCTCGCTTTTTTATCATGATCGTCATAAAGTTGAATTCTGGCAGCCAGCTGTGCGTCGTCAGCGCCTGCTGGCCTCTGCCGCGCTGGGCTATACCTTCTCGGGTGATCCCGATTTCGGCCTGCAGTCCTTTACCGACAATACGCCGATACAGGATTATGCAGTCATCATGCCGTCGGCCAGCCGGGAAGACAAATTATGGCCTGAACAGGATTGGCAGGTCGTATTTGGCTTGCTCAAGCAGGCCGGGTTGGGGCTCAAGCTGCTTGCAGGAAACGAAAACGAAGCGGCAAGGGCGCAGGCCCTTATACGGGATTTCGATAATGCCGAAGTTTTACCCCGAATGAACCTGACCGAAGTTGCTAAACTGTTGGCAGCCTGCAAAATTATGGTCGGTCTTGACAGCGGTCTGACGCATCTGGCAGCGGCGCTTGGTCGTCCCACTATCGGTATTTACAGCGCCTCGACGCCGGTCCGTACACCCCTGGAAGGCGCCGGCTTTACTGCCAGTCTGGGCGACCGGGGCCTGCCACCGACGCGAGATATGGTGGTGTCAAAACTTAAGCAGGCTTTGCAGGCCTGACAGTGATCCGTCCTTGTGGCCGTCCGGTACCTAGAATCAGAACATGAATCGTTTTTTTTATACTGCAACCCTAAGAATGGCCTCACCTTTGCTGCTGTGGTGGCTGCAACGGCGTGCGCGCAAGGCTGGCGGCGTTTGGGATATCCGCGGTCCCGAGCGATTTGGTCGCTATATCGAAAGAGAACAGGCCGGCCCGCATGATGAAGATGAGGGTTATGCAGAATCGGTATTTGGTTTTGCCCGGCCTGTGTGGGTGCATGCCGTCAGCCTGGGCGAGACGCGGGCTGCCCAGCCGTTGGTACAGGCGCTACTGGACCAGGGCTTGCCTGTCCTGCTGACGCATTTTACGGAAACAGGCAGGTCAATCGGCGGCAAACTGTTTGCGCCGGCAATCAATACCGGCAGGTTGTGCCAGGCGTGGATGCCTTACGATTTTCCCGAAGCCGTGCAAGGGTTTCTCGATTACTGGAAGCCACGCTGCTGTATTCTGATCGAACGCGAAATCTGGCCCAATATGGTGGCCCAGACCAAGAAACAGAACATTCCCGTGATTGTGGCCAGTGCGCGCTTTTCACCGGCGTCGCTGCGCCGCGGACAACTGCTGGGCAGCGTGCTGCGCAAGGCGTTGACCAGTATTGACTTGATCCTTACCCAGACCCACATTGACGCAGCGCGTCTTGCGGAAATCGGCGTCAAGCGTACTCGCGTGGTGGGTAACCTGAAGTTTGACCTGCGCATCTCGCCCGAGCAATCGCATATGGGACAGGTGGCGCGGCGCCATATCGGACGGCCTGTCATTGTGATTGCCAGTACTCGGGAAGGCGAAGACGAGTTGTTTACCCGCGCCATAGCCGAGGTGAAAAAGGCCCATCAGGCCGAGTGGGGCAAGCAGGGCGAGGCGGACCGGCAAGGCGCATCGGGCATCGACACCAATCGGATGCCGCTGTTTGTCCTGGTGCCGCGGCACCCGCAACGCTTTGACCTGGTCGCCGGCTATCTGGCCGATGATGGCCTGAGTGTCTGTCGGCGTAGCACCTTTCCAACCGATAACCAGTTGCGCACGGCCGATGTATTGCTGGGCGACTCGGTTGGTGAAATGTTTTTCTTTTATGGCCTGGCTGACGTGGCCATCGTGGCTGGCAGTTTTGCCGAGCTCGGTGGCCAGAACCATATCGAAGCCAGTGCGCTTGGCCTGCCTGTCATCGTGGGTCCGCATACCCGCAATTTTCAGCAATCGGTGGAAGATGCGCTGGCCGAGGGCGCTGCCCGCCGCGCCCAGACGCCATCCGAGGCCATTGGTCTGGCATTGC
>JBOIGK010000386.1:0-2160 GCA_050742695.1 Advenella sp.
AGCATATTGTTGGCAACCTTGGCAACCTGCCCGTTGCCGGCCCCGCCGCAATAGACGATATTCTTGCCCATTTGTTCCAATATCGGCCGGGCCTTGTCAAAGGCAGCCTGTTCTCCGCCGACCATAAATGTCAGTGTCCCGGCCTTGGCGCCAACGGTGCCGCCTGAAACCGGTGCATCCAGCATGGCATTGCCTTGCTGCTGAGCGGCCGCAGCCACCTCGCGCGAGGTTTGTGGATCGATGGTGGACGAGTCTATTAACAGCACACTCGGATCGACCGCTGCCAGTACCCCGTCCTCTCCCAGGTAGACTTTACGGACATGTACCGAGGCGGGCAGCATGGTAATGAGCACCTCGGGGCGGGCGGCTGCTACCTCCCGGGGTGATGCAGCTGACGTGGCACCTGCCTGGACCAACTCGGCCACCGCGGAGGCAACCAGATCAAACACCTGCAGTTGATGGCCTGCCTTGAGCAGATTCAGCGCCATTGGCGCGCCCATATTACCCAGCCCGATAAAACCGATATTCATTGCTGTCTCCGTTATTTTTTTCGTCCGGCACAGGAGAGACAGGCGCCCCGCCTGTGACCTGGACAATCTTGCCTGTGGCCGGCCACGTACCACGCTGTGTGTGGGGATGCTGCGGCAGGCCGTGAACTTACGAAAATGTCGATACCGCAAGATACTGCGAAATGGTCTTTCAGAATGTCATTTATAAGACGTTCTGCGGCAGTGTCGGCGCGCGGCGTCGTTCCTGTCTACACAACCCGTGATATCACCTGGCCCGTTTCAAAGAACCGGTCTAGGTTATCGATCACACGCTGGCTCATTTTCAGCCGGGTTTCCACGGTCGCGCTGGCAGAGTGCGGCATCAGCGTTACACGCGCGTGCTCACGCAGCGCCGGCGGCACGTCCGGCTCATGTTCGAACACATCCAGCGCAGCAAAACCCAGCTTGTCCTGCTGCAGCAACTGGATCATTGCCGTCTCGTCAATCACCGTACCCCGGGAGACATTGACAACCGTCCCCTTGCGTCCCAGCGCCAGCAGCACTTCCCGATTGATCAGGTGATGCGTGGAGGGCCCGCCTACACATGTCAGCACAAGATAATCGGCCCACTCGGCCAGCGCAGTCAGCGAAGCTTCATAGCCATACGACACATCATCGCGCGCCTTGCGATTATGGTAGCGGATCTCGCAATCAAAACCAGCCAGCCGGCGCGCCACCTCCACCCCTATACCGCCCAGGCCGACGATACCCACATTCTTGCCTGATACGCTCTGCGCCAGCGGAAATTGACCTTCTACCGGCCAGCGCCCTTCACGCACGTAACGATCGCCCCAGACCAGTTGTCTGGCGCTGCCCAGCAGCAGACATACCGCCAGATCGGCAACACACGCATTCAGGACGTCTGGCGTATTGCCCAGTTGTATGCCTCTTTTTTTCAGCTCACCGGCATCAATCGTGTCGTATCCCACGCCAAAGCTGCTGACCACGCCCAGGTCAGGCAGGCTGTCCAGCCAGTCATTCTTCAGTCCGTGTCCGGCAGTGGTCACCAGACCGCGCGCGCCCTTGCCATGCTCAGCCAGAAACGCCTGCGGATCTGGCTGCTCCCACAAGGCCAGCACCTCGTAGTTCTCCTGCAGATGACTATTGACCAGTTGCGTGCCGCTGGCGACCTGAACGATTTTTGTTTTTGCCATGAATATCCTCCTCAAAAAACATTGTTTAGTTCACTGAAAAAGAGAATACCACGCCTGTGATCACATGACATGTCCGGGCCGGATGCGACGTGTGCTTAAATAGAAGATGCTTGGCGAGACGGTCTGGGACGATGGTCCTGCAATACGTTAAACGGGGCGCTCTGGCAGACGCAATGCCACGGCAGGCGGGCTTTTTCCAGAATAAATATTTGACTCGTTGTAGAATAATGGGTTACTCCCGATCTCGGGCAACTTTTATTGCAAATTCGATGTCTCTCATAGTCCACAAATACGGCGGAACCTCCATGGGCTCCGTTGAACGAATCAAGACTGTTGCGAAACGCGTAGCCAAGTGGCACAACGCCGGCCATCAGGTCGTGGTAGTGCCCTCAGCCATGTCCGGTGAAACCAATCGCCTGCTGGGGCTGGCCAAGGAAATTTCCGAATTGCCCGATGGT
>JBOIGK010000387.1:0-2911 GCA_050742695.1 Advenella sp.
GTCTCGGTGCGGCCGGTCGGACAGAAAGAATTCGGCACACGTACCGAGATCAAAAACGTCAACTCGTTCCGCTTCCTGGAACGCGCCAGTCTGTTTGAGGCCCGCCGGCAGATCGACGTCCTGGAAGATGGCGGCACCATCATCCAGGAAACCCGGCTGTACGATGACGTGAAAGATGAGACACGCAGCATGCGGACCAAGGAAGACGCGCATGACTACCGTTATTTTCCTGACCCGGACCTGCCGCCACTGATTATCAGCAGCGAATGGGTCGAACAGGTCCGCGCCGACATGCCCGAGTTGCCCGTATTGCGACGCGAGCGCTACGAAACCGAACTGGGCCTGCCCGCTTACGACGCAGCGCAGCTGACCGTCACGCGCGGCGTTTCCGACTTTTTCGAAGCGACCATGACGCGCCTGCCTGCCGAACAGGCCAAGCTGGCATCGAACTGGATCATGGGGGAACTGGCCGCATCCCTGAACCGGGAAGAGCGCGAGATTGCCGATAGCCCGGTCACGCCTGAAGACCTGGCCAGACTGGTTCAGCGTATCGCCGACGGCACGTTATCGAACAAGGCCGGTCGCGAGGTGTTTGCCGCCATGTGGGCCGGTGAACATGACCGCGATGTCGACGCCATTATCGAGGCGCGCGGACTCAAACAAGTGAGCGACGCCGGGGCCATTGGCACACTAATCGATGACGTGCTTGCCGCCCATCCCGCCATCGTCGAAGAATACCGCGCCGGCAAACAGAAAGCATTCAATTCATTGGTCGGTCAGATCATGAAAGCCGGCAAAGGCAAGGTCAATCCGGCCCAGGTCAACCAAATGCTCAAGGAAAAACTGGGCTGACCGTTGCTGAACCTGCTGCAATCTGGTCCAGCCACCGACCATTGCAGCAGCAGGCATCTGCGGCAAGCGCCGCAGAAAACCTCACGGCCTATTGCAGTATTTAGCCGGCAATCCCATATTTGTTCCGGTAGACAGACACTGCTGCCTGGTACTGGGCAAACGTTGCATCCTCATCCAGCAATTGCATAATATCGTCCAGCGATGCGATGCTGATGACAGGCATCCCGTACTTCTGTTGTACATCCTGCACTGCGGAATGGGCCGACAACGCATCGTCGGCGCCGGCGCGCTCCATCCGGTCAAGCGCAATAAGCACAGCTGCCGGCGTGGCGCCGGCAGCGCGAATAATTTCCACAGATTCGCGTACCGACGTACCGGCGGTAATCACATCATCAATGATCACGACACGTCCCTGCAGCGGCGCGCCCACCAGCGTGCCACCCTCGCCATGCGCCTTGGCTTCCTTGCGGTTGAAGGCAAACGGCACATCGGTCGCTTGCGGCCCCTGACCAGCCAGCGCGATAGCCGTGGCCGCCGCCAGCGGAATACCCTTGTAGGCAGGACCAAACAACATATCGAAGCCCTGTCCGGAATCGAGCAATGCCTGCGCATAGAACCGACCAAGCTCACCGACCGATCTGCCGGTATTGAACAGGCCTGCATTGAAAAAATAGGGACTGAGGCGCCCGGACTTTACTTTGAACTGGCCAAAGCGCAAGACCCCTTCCTGCGAGGCGAATCGGACAAAATCAAGACGGTTCTGAGAAGACATGGTGTTCCTGCTGAGATATCGATATGTTGTAGACCCCGCAATGATAAAGCAAGCGCGCCCTACGACGCCATGGCTGCAGAGAAAAAATCAATAAAGCTGCGTACTTTGCCGGTCTGGTATTGGCGACTGATGTAGCTGGCAAAAATATCCAGCGGCGGGCTGTCATGGTCGGGCAGCAGGTGCAGCAGGCGCCCCTCGTGCAGATCTTCCTCCACCAGCCAGGCGGGCAGCATGGCGATGCCCATGCCGGCCAACACCAGTTCGCGACTCAATGTCGTGTCGTTCAACTTCATCAGGCCATGCAGCCTGAACTTCATCAGGCCTGCAGGCCCCTGCAGCATATAATCATTGCGATCGCGATAATTGGGCATGACCGCCCCGTACCGCTCAAGATCCTGGACAGACTGTGGCTTGCCCATGCGACTGATGTAGTCCGGGCTGGACACCAGCATCAGCCTGACCGTTCCGATCTTGCGCACAATCAATTGCGGTTCAGGCTCATGCGTAACCCGTATTGCCAGATCCATCCCGGCCTCGGCAAGTTCGATCTTGCTGTTGGTCAGGTAAAGATCCAGTACCACCCTGGGATATCGCTTCTGGTATTGCACCAGTAATTGGGCAATACGGTTGCAGGCAAACCACACCGGCGCGGTGACCCGCAGCACACCACTGGGCTCGCCCTGGCGATCACCCAACGCTGCTTCAGCCTGATCCAGCACGTCCAGGGCATCAACACATTTGTCATAGTACAGCTGCCCGGCTTCTGTCAGGCTCAGCCTGCGACTGGTGCGATGCAACAGACGTGCGCCCACCTGCTGCTCCAGATGCACAACATGTTTGCTTGCCATGGGATTGGATATCCCCAGATGACGGGCTGCAGCCACAAAACTGCCGGCACGCACCACTTCACAAAACACCTTGATACTCAGTAGTGTATCCATACAAAAACTCCGTCATATCCAGTGCAATTGCATATCCGAGAGCGGTCGATTGCACTTTACCGTCGCAAATATGCTGCAACTATCATTTCCTATAAAGAAATGGTTTATTAATAATATCAGCATATATTTCCTGATTAAATACGATTACACTGTTTCATACATTATCCGATACGGCACCAGCCCAGCGAGTTCATTGTTCAATTGTGATTTTTTGCAATTACCGATAAAGTCATGTCAGGCATCCGCCGTATCGATTATTTACCTGACTTAAGGATTAATCATGAAAACAGACCATCTGGTTCCCTACGCCCTTGCCCTGCTCCGTATCGTGTCCGGCTACACCCTG
>JBOIGK010000388.1:0-7504 GCA_050742695.1 Advenella sp.
CCACCAGCCCGGATAATAATAGTACTTGGCTACCTTGTTAAAGCCGAGTTTTTCATCGTCATACGGACCAATCCAGTCAGCGGCGTCAATAGTGCCTTTCTCCAGCGAGGGATAAATATCCCCCCCCCGCAACCTGTTGCGGAATCACGCCCAGACGTGACAGCACTGAACCGGCAAAAGCGCTGCAACGCATTTTCAGACCCTTGAGGTCCTCTACGCTATTGATTTCCTTGCGGAACCAGCCGCCCATCTGCGTGCCGGTATGGCCGCAAGGAAAGTTGACGATATTGAATTTTTTGTATACTTCACGGGTCAGCGCCAGACCGTTGCCTGCGCGCATCCAGGCATTGTACTGGCGGGTATTCAGGCCAAACGGCACTGCTGCATCAAAACTGAGGGCAGGATCCTTCCCGTAATAATAATAGGCCGCGCTATGACCACATTGCACCGTGTTGTTCTGGACAGCGTCCAGCACTTGCAATGCAGGAACCACTTCCCCTGCATGATGGACACTGACTTTGAACTTGCCATCGGTCGCTTCGGCCAGGTGCTTGGCAAAATTGACGCTGCCGTTATAGATCGCATCGGCACTGGTTGGAAAACTGGAAGCCAGACGCCAACTGATACTGGGTGCGTCTTGCGCAAAAACGGGCGATGCCAGTACAGCACCCCCCGTTGCGGCAACACCGGCTGTGGCCTGCTTGAGGAAGGAACGACGTTTCATCGTTGATGTCTCCAATGGGTATTGTGAGTAAGAGAAGCGAAACTTTTGGTTACCGGGGCATGCTACAGGATATGTGATATTTTTACCCTCAAGAATTACCCTTATTTCCCAGGTCTCGCTGGCTTATTTCGTATGCAATGAGTCGCCCAGCTACCCTGTGAGCACCCTACCCTGCCTATCTTTATTGCAGATGTGATTAACTTTGGACGCTCCGGCCCTTTGGCCACGGCGCCTGTTTCTGTTTGTTGTTTTTATTGCATATGTAAAGAATGTCGCCAAGGCAAAGGCACAAGGGCAGCGACATGGGGTAAGGCAGGCAAGCTGACCAGTTGCTGACAAATGGCGTGCACGCAGCCGGCGGATCATGCGCATAAGGCCACGGTTGTATAGCCTCGCCGATCTCCTGGCAGCCACAAATGGTCTGCACCTTACCTTTGATGCTGCGCTCAGGACTCAAACAACAGCGCCTGCATCGGGCGGCTCAGATCGAAGGCGTCAAATTGTTCCAGACCGAAATGGGCGGGATAACTGGCCTGGGCAAAATACAGCCCGTCGGCCATAAAAGTAGGCGCAGCCACCTTACGGTCACGCGCAGCCATCACCTGGGGCATCCAGTCCGGCGGGTAGCGCCCCTTGCCCACATATAACAGACAGCCCAGAATATTGCGCACCATGTGATGTAAAAACGCGTTGGCCCTGAGGGTGAAAACAAAAAATGCGCCCTGCTGAACAATATTAAGATGTTCAATGGTGCGAATTGGACTGGCTGCCTGGCATTGCGAGGAGCGAAAACTGCTGAAATCATGCTGGCCAACCAGATACTGCGCCGCCATTTGCATGGCATTCAGATCCAGTGGATGGAAATCCCAGCCGGCCCGGCCATGCCAGTGCGGAGACAGAATGCGCTCGTTTCTGAGCAGATAAACATAGCTGCGGGAGGTCGCGGAGAAACGCGCATGAAACTCGGCGGGCATCTCCTGCGCCCAGCGCACGGTAATATCTGGCGGCAGATGGGCATTGACCCCTCTGACCCATGATTCCATCCGCCGGTGTATGGCAGTATTAATGTGCACCACCTGGGCCCGCGCGTGGACACCTGTATCGGTACGGCCCGCACAGATGGTGGGTGTCGGTTCGCAGGTGAATGCTGCCAGCGCCTTTTCCAGCCTGTCCTGGACAGTGCGCCCGCCCGGCTGCGTCTGCCAGCCCAGATAGGGTTTGCCATTATAGGCGATGCCCAGCGCGATCCGTCTGGACACAGGCTCACCGTCCTGAGTGACTTGCTGCTCAGGAACGGGTTGATGCGTCGGAGTCAGGTGCATCAAGATCCAGATTGATGGATTTGAGTTTCTGCTGGAACGCATCATAGCCCGGGGCCGCAGGGATTCGAGCCTTCTGGCGCTGGTCATACCGCAGCATGATGAACAGGCCCACGACGATGACGCCTAATACTCCAAGCAGCCAAAACGAAATGTAATTCGCTATCCAGGTGGGCAGTTCCATGATTACAGCTCTCCGACGCTGATACGCAACATGCGGCGCAACGGTTCTGCCGCCCCCCACAACAATTGGTCGCCGACAGTGAAAGCACTCAGATATTCCGGCCCCATGGACATTTTGCGCAGACGCCCTACCGGGATATCCAATGTGCCGGTCGTAGCCACGGGGGTCAGGTCCTGCATGGTTTCGTCACGGGTGTTCGGGATGACTTTAGCCCACTGGGTGCCTTCCTTGAGCATGTCGCTTATTTCGTCAATAGACACGTCTTTTTTCAGTTTGATTGTCAGTGCCTGACTGTGACAGCGCATGGCGCCGATTCGCACGCACAAGCCGTCAATGGGAATGGGTGCGCTGCCAAAGCCTTCGCCACGACCCAGGATCTTATTGGTTTCAGCTTCGGCCTTCCACTCTTCACGGGATTGGCCATTGCCCAGATCCTTGTCAATCCAGGGGATCAGACTGCCCCCTAGCGGCACACCAAACATATCGCGCGGCAGCTCCGGGTCCTGCTGTTTTGCCAGAACCTGGCGGTCGATTTCAAGAATGGCAGAGGCCGGATCGTCCAGCAATGGTTTGACAGCCGCATTCAGTTGGCCAAACTGGGTAAGCAGTTCACGCATATGCTGGGCGCCACCGCCCGACGCCGCCTGATAGGTCATGCTGGTCATCCAGTCGATCAGATCATGCTTGAACAAACCAGCGAGCCCCATCAACATGCAGCTGACAGTACAGTTGCCGCCGACAAAATCCCGCACGCCTTTGCCAATGGCCGCATCGATCACATTGCGGTTGACCGGATCCAGCACAATGATTGCATTGTCTTTCATGCGCAAGGTGCTGGCCGCATCAATCCAGATCCCGTCCCAGCCGGCATCGCGTAATTTGCCATGCACCTGCGTGGTATAGTCGCCCCCCTGGGCTGTCACAATAATAGGCAACTTCTTCAGTGCATCAATGTCATGTGCGTCCTGCAAGGGCGCTGCACCCTCGGCCCACGCTGGGGCCTTGCCGCCGGCATTGCTCGTTGAAAAGAAGACCGGATTGATGAAGGCAAAGTCGCCCTCATCGCGCATACGCTGCATAAGAACGGAACCCACCATTCCGCGCCATCCGACAAAACCCACTGACTGTGACATGATTCTTTACCTGATTCTGTGAAGCTGAAAAATGAACTATTGTTGAATATAACTGCAATATATAACTGCAATAGCGGATGCGCGCAGCCCTGTGCGCCATCCGCCATTATAAGTGACTGAATCTTATAACTATATCAGTTTAACGCCTTCAATACGGCATCACCCATTTGAGAAGTTGAAACTTTTGTGGTGCCAGCCTCGAAAATGTCGGCTGTACGCAACCCCTGCTCCAGGACGGCCTTGACCGCATTTTCGACCCGATCCGCAGCCGCCGCTTCGTTCAGGGAATAGCGCAACATCATGGCCGCCGACAGAATGGTAGCCAGCGGGTTGGCAATATTTTTGCCGGCAATATCCGGTGCCGAACCGTGGCTGGGCTCGTAAAGGCCCTGATTGGAAGCATTGAGCGATGCCGAAGGCAGCATACCGATAGAGCCTGTGAGCATGGCCGCTTCGTCCGACAGGATATCGCCGAAAATATTGCCGGTCACAATCACGTCAAATTCCTTGGGTGCGCGCACCAATTGCATGGCGGCGTTATCAATATACATATGCGACAACTCGACATCCGGATAGTTCTTGGAGACATCAATCATGATATCGCGCCAGAACTGCGATGTTTCCAGCACATTGGCCTTGTCCACACTGCACAGTTTCTTGCTGCGTTTCTGTGCCGCTTCAAAGCCGATACGTGCAATACGGCGCACCTCGGACTCGGCATAACGCATGGTATCAAAGCCTTCCTGCTCGCCCTTGAATTCACCCTCCTCTACCACGCGCACGCCTCGCGGCTTGCCGAAATAGATATCGCCGGTCAGCTCGCGGATGATCAGGATATCCAAACCCGATACAATTTCCGGCTTGAGCGATGAGGCATTGGCCAGTTGCGGATAAAGAATGGCTGGCCGCAAATTGGCAAACAGGCCCAGGCTCTTGCGCAGGCCCAGAATGGCCTGTTCAGGGCGATGCTCGCGCGGCAGCGAGTCGTAGTTCCACCCGCCCACAGCACCAAACAGAATGGCGCTGCTGCGTTTTGCCAGTTCCAGGGTGGCTTGCGGCAGCGGATGGCCGTGCAAATCATAGGCGGTGCCGCCGACAGGCGCTGTTTCCATGGTCAGATCCAGACCCAGCGCCCCCAGCACGCGCTGGGCCTGTTCAACGATTTCATGACCGATGCCATCACCGGGAAGGACTGCAATTGTATGTGTCATAACGCGTATTTCTCTTTACTAATGCTAATAGGATTATCGTGACGGGCCGGCGCTGCCTTCCAGCCAGGGATGGCGCGCCAGGCGCTCGGCTTCGAACGTGCGGATCTGGTCGGAACGACGCAATGTCAGACCGATGTCGTCAAAGCCATTGAGCAGACAGTATTTGCGAAAGGCGTCTACTTCAAAGCCCAATTCCCGTCCGTCGGCGGCAATGACCACCTGGCGTTCCAGGTCAATTCGCAGCTTGTAGCCATTGAATGCGCGCACTTCGTCAAACAGCCGGCTCACTTCCAGCTCGGAGAGCACAATCGGCAGCAAGCCGTTCTTAAAGCTATTGTTGAAAAAGATATCGGCATACGAAGGCGCAATAATCGCCTTGAACCCGTACTGGGTAAGCGCCCACGGCGCATGTTCCCGGCTGGAACCACAACCGAAATTTTTACGCGCAAGCAGTACACTGGCGCCCTGATAGCGCGGCTGATTGAGCACGAACTCTGGGTTAAGCGGCCGCTTGCTGTTATCCATGCCCGGCTCGCCATGATCCAGATAACGCAGTTCATCGAACAGATTGGGACCAAAACCCGAGCGCTTGATGGATTTTAAAAACTGCTTCGGAATGATCAGGTCTGTATCCACGTTCTCGCGATCCAAGGGGGCGACCAGACCTTCATGAATGGTAAATGCTTCCATGCTGTTATCCTAATTTTCTGACGTCGACAAAATGGCCGGCAATAGCGGCTGCGGCAGCCATGGCCGGGCTTACCAGGTGGGTTCTGCCACCCTGGCCCTGGCGGCCTTCGAAATTACGGTTGGAGGTGGAAGCGCAACGCTCCCCCGGCTCAAGACGGTCGGCATTCATGGCCAGACACATGGAGCAGCCCGGTTCACGCCATTCGAAGCCGGCGTCCACAAAGATCTTGTCCAGCCCTTCCTTTTCCGCCTGCTGCTTGACCAGACCGGATCCGGGTACCACCATGGCCTGAATCACATTGGACGCCACGCGGCGGCCACGCGCCACTTTGGCTGCGGCGCGCATATCCTCAATTCGGGAATTGGTACAGGAACCAATGAACACGCGGTCTACCCGGATGTCGGAAATGGGCGTATTGGGTTTCAGACCCATATACTGCAGCGCGCGTTCCATGCCATTGCGGCGAACATCATCTTTTTCACGATCAGGATCGGGAATGCGATCTTCAATGGAAAGTACCATCTCGGGCGACGTGCCCCAGGTCACTTGCGGGCGTACCTGACGGGCATCGATATCAATGATTTTGTCAAACTTGGCATCGGCATCCGAATGCAATGTCTTCCAGTAGCCCACCGCCTGATCCCACAAGACGCCAGTAGGCGAGTATGGGCGGTTCTTGAAATACTGAATGGTTTTATCGTCCACGGCGACCATGCCTGAGCGGGCACCGGCTTCAATCGCCATATTACAGACTGTCATGCGACCTTCCATGGACAGGTCGCTGATGGCCTTGCCTGCAAATTCAATGGCATGGCCTGTGCCGCCTGCGGTGCCAATGACGCCGATTATATACAGGACCAGATCCTTGGCCGTACAGCCAAAGGGCAGATCGCCGCTGACACGAATCAGCATGTTCTTGTTTTTTTTCATCAGCAGCGTTTGCGTGGCCAGCACATGCTCAACTTCGGATGTCCCGATGCCGAAAGCCAGTGCGCCCATGGCGCCATGGGTGCTGGTGTGCGAATCGCCACAAACCACGGTCATGCCGGGCAGTGTTGCACCTTGCTCTGGTCCGATCACGTGCACGATACCCTGACGCAGATCATTCATGCGAAACTCGGTAACCCCATAAGTCTCACAGTTTTTGTCTAGCGTATCGACCTGCAGTTTCGAGATAGGGTCACTGATGCCCTGGGCACGGCCCAAGGTTGGCACATTATGGTCGGCCACCGCCAGATTGGCCGACAGGCGCCATGGCTTGCGTTCAGCCAGCGCCAGCCCTTCAAAGGCTTGCGGGCTGGTCACTTCATGCAATAAATGACGGTCAATGTACAAAAGACAGGTGCCGTCGTCTTCCTGGTGCACCACGTGGGCGTCCCAGAGTTTGTCGTAAAGGGTCTGAGCCAAAATGTTCTCCTGATAATGCTGGTATGCGGATTCATCGACTGTTGCGTGAATCCTGCGGTGCGCTGCTCGTTCTGCTGTTGTCCCGAAACAATATGGTATGAATACGCTCTCGCTTCCCGGACTGCGCATGGCAGAGTGGACGACCCCGCGTCGACAAGGATCGCGGTCGCTATCGTCGCCTCATGCGCTATTTACGTATTATGGCCGAATCAATATTGATAACAAGTCAATATATTATACTGGTATCAATACTACTATATTGCATAATAACGCCAGCGCCGACGTCCTAATTGTCGCTTCCCGGTCAAACCTTCGAGCGAAGCAGAAAATTGCCGCTATTGTGAGTAGAATAGAACATCTACTCGGAGACACGAATGACGACTCAGATCCCAGATCTTTCCCATTTATGGATGCCCTTTACCGCCAACCGAAGCTTTAAGGCGGCGCCACGTCTGCTTGCCTCTGCCAAAGGCATGTACTACAAGAGCGTCGACGGGCGTCAGATTCTAGATGGATGTGCCGGATTATGGTGTGTCAATGCGGGGCATTGCCGCGACGAAATTGTCCAGGCTATTGCCACTCAGGCTGCCACGCTGGACTATGCGCCTAGTTTCCAGATGGGCCATCCGCTGGCATTCGAAACCGCCACTGCGGTCGCTGCGCTCATGCCCAAAGGGATGCAGCGCATTTTCTTTACCAATTCCGGATCCGAGTCGGTCGATACCGCCCTGAAAATCGCCTTGGCATACCATCAGGCAAATGGCCAGCCGCAACGCACCCGCCTGATCGGGCGTGAGCGCGGCTATCATGGCGTCGGTTTCGGCGGCATTTCGGT
>JBOIGK010000389.1:0-5707 GCA_050742695.1 Advenella sp.
GGTGAATATCATTCGCACGCCAGAATTCTATTGGGTTACAGCTGAAAGCGCGATGAATTTGTATTGAAATTCACATAGATTAACAACCTTAGCCTTAGCTAAGGTTTTCTTTTGCACGTAGCAGAGATGCAAGTTCAATAGGTGCGAACGTGAATGCGGGTGTAAGCAAATCTCGAATACAGCCTGGGTATGCCCCGGTCCATACCCAGGCTGACCCGATATCGACATGAATACAAAACACTCAGGAAAGGAATTTTCTTTCTGTGCTATCGTCTCAGCAGAAATTTTTTTGTGGTTATTAGGAGCTTGATATGCAATTAAATAATATAACATTTCATTACACTATCAATTAAATGGGTATCGCTGAACTGCGTCACATGTAGGACAATAGGCATCGGCTAAGCCACTCTATTTTCTGTAATCGTCGGTTCTGATTCTGGCGCCTTCTTTGCCTCATAGACAAGTTTCTGATATTCGATAACCTTATTCTTTATTAGTTGATTATCAGGTCGTGACTTAAGTGCATATTTCATTAAAATCAGGGCACGCTCCGGTGTCGATTTAGCGCATTTGAACGCGGCATCTCGGAATACGACGGGGTGGAATTTAAGCATAGGCAGAAGCCTGGCTAACTCCGAAAGGTCCTGGTATTGAGATAAGATTAGCTCAGCTGTTTCTTTGCGAGGACGCCTGGAATTCATAATTTCCAGGATTGCTTCACGCTGTAGATTTAATTCAAGGAGTAAACCAATTTTTTTTGTTCTGATATCTTCAGCGTCCGCATCTTTATTTTCAGCTAGCGATATCGAAAGCAACGCTATTCTTTTATCTTGAGCATTATCGCTCTCATAGGCTTGTTCTATCAGGCTATCTAAATCGTTCATCTCCAGGATTTTTGGAACCTCCTCATTGAGAGGGGCAGTATTTTCCAAGTCTGCAGCCAGAGTCGGAACAGCATTTACGAACCCAACTTTAAAATCAGAATGAAATTTTACCGGATCGAATTCGTCCTGAGCTACCTCCTTCATAATCTCCTGTAATCCGTATGCCTGGTCCAGGACCCTGCCAGCTGCATGCCCGAACAATGGAACATGAAAACCAATACCAGCCGTATTATTCAGAATTGAAACGGCATGATGAACGTCCAAGGATGCTTTGTCGTAAAAGATATATCCACGGCGATCTCGAATCATGCCACTGTGAATATAATCATGGTTGAAATTCAGCAATTTGGATTCTGCCCACCACCGGCTATCCTCCAAAGGCCTATGGCTCGGGTGCAGGCTAAATTGGGGGCAAATGGCAATATATCGATGCGCATCCAGCATTTCAGAAAAATTGATGCTGGCGTATGCCCCCATGCCAGTGCCATAAGTAACAATCTTTGCCCCAGCCGGATTATGCTCTTTGATGAGCCGAATGACTTCGATGATCTCATCGGTCTGATACCAATGATTGCCACTAGTATCGACGATGAATTCGTTATATCCCAACTGAGATATGGCACCTGGTTCGCATTCAATGAATTGACTGGTTTCAATTTGATGTCCGTTCTGTGTCGCGTCCCCAAACAGGACGAACGTAACATCTGAATTACAAGAGTGGAAATTTAATCTAAGCTTGGTACCCTGAAAGATGACAGTCACTCGTAGTCTCCATTAGCAAATTCGTCGATATATATCTATTGAAGCGCAATCGAAGCATCTATGACTAAAAATATTGTAAATAATCTATAAAATAAAAAGAATTATTTTTTTGAACTATCGTTTTTGAATTTCCCAATATCAACTTCGCCGTAGCGAATGCTGTATAAAGTACCCAGGCCCACAATAGACCTCGGGGCCGAGCTTATCAGCACCGGTGTGTAGTGCGGACAGCTGGAATTCTTAATAGGGAGGTCATTCAATGTGGCGATAATTTTCCCTTGCAGATTACACATGACCTGGACGACCAACTCGTCAAGTGCGATGCGCATTCGTTCTCAGATACGCGAAATCATGGCAACGCATGTGCTCCGCCTACGGGACCCGCTGGCACCTGCGTGATTGGGCTGTGTAGTAGGCATGGCGAAGGCGAAAAGGAGGCGTCCCTGATCGATATGTACCTGCATACTCCTTCAAAGTGTACCCCAAACCAAATCCTTCCAACGCCCCATACACCATTTGCACCGTGCCGTCAGCGTTTCACGCCCTGTGGCAGCATCGGATTGACACGGAGATAGTCTCCGTTTATTATACGGAGGCTATCTCCATATAATAAACATGCTACCTGAAGCAGGTCTTTATTAACCTGCCGGAGTGTCAAAAGGGACCTACCTATGATCACGAATCCCCCCGAAGAGAAGGGTTCACTGCGCGCAGATGCGCGGCGAAATCGCGACAGCATTCTCAAAATCGCGGCGCGGCACTTTGCTGCGTATGGCGTGAATACGTCGCTCGACGAGATTGCGCGGGAGGCGAAGGTTGGACCCGGCACGCTGTATCGCCATTTTCCAACGCGCGAACACTTGCTGTGTGAGGTGCTGCATGAACGGCAGGAGGAACTCCTGTCCCGTCGTGATGAAGCCTTCGCGAAGCCGTGCGCGCAGATTGCGCTTCGCGCCTGGATGATAGCGCTCAAGGACTATCTCAATGCCTTCAACGGTCTGCCCCAACCGTTCATAGACGCCTTCGAAGCCCAGGCTTCGCCTTTGGCCGTCACCTGTAGCACACTCGTCTCGGTAACGGCCGAGTTTCTCTCACGCGCCCAGGCCGAAGGCACAGCCAGGCAGTCAGTTTCCGCACCCGCGCTGTTTCTAAGCGCAGTGGGCTCGGCCTTCGTCCATGATAAGGCCGGCAAATATGGCGCAACCCCGGAGCAAATAGAGGAGATCCTCGCCTTCGGTTATCTCAATAGCGGAACGGCCCAGGATGCGGCCAATCTGCCCTACCCCATTAGCAAAACTGGAGCACCACATGACTGAAAAGCCAATCCGCGTTGGATTCATCGGCCTTAATCCGGACATTCAATGGGCCGCCAAGGCCCATATTCCGGCACTGAAATCACTACCAGACGAGTTTGTGGTGGTCGGCGTCGCTAACACCAGCCTTGCCAGCGCAAAAAATGCCGCCGAAGCATTCGGCCTGCCTCATGCGTTTGAGAATGCGCATGCGCTAGTCAATTCGCCCGAGATCGACTTGGTCGTTGTCACTGTCAAGGTACCGCATCACCGCGAACTGGTGGCAGCGGCGTTGAACGCGGGTAAGCACGTTTATTGTGAATGGCCGCTAGGCAACGGCCTCGCCGAAGCGAGGGAATTGGCCGATCTCGCAGAAACGAAGGGCGTTGTCGCGGCAGTCGGTACACAAATGCGCGTCGCCCCAGAGGTTGAGTACCTTCGCCAACTCATCGCTGACGGTTATGTTGGTGAGGTGCTCTCGACGACGCTTGTGGGCAGTGGAGGCTCATGGGGCGGCGAAACCGACGCAGCCCATGCCTATCTTTATGACAAGAGTAAAGGCGCAACCCTGCTCAGCATCCCACTGGGACACATGCTTGCCGGTATGCGTGAAGTACTGGGCGGCTTCGGCCACCTGTCCGCGCGCATGATCAACCGCCGCAATACCGTGTACGTCACCGATACGAACAAGACGATTCCCTCCACCTCGCATGACCAGATCCTCGTACATGGCGCGCTTGAGAGCAGGGCCGCATTCTCGATCCATTATCGTGGAGGCATGTCCCGCGGCACGAATCTGCTGTGGGAGATCAACGGCACGGAAGGCGACATCCAGGTAACAGGCGCCAATGGCCACGGACAGATGGTTCAGTTGGCCATCCGCGGCGCAAATGGTGATACGAGCGAACTTGCTCCGTTGACGCCGCCCGCCTCGGCCTATAGCGGCTGGCCAGATAATTCGGTCGTCCGCAATGTCGCCCGCGTCTATGCCTTGGTCGCGCAGGATATCCGTTCAGGCACACGCTCGGCACCCAGTTTTAGCGACGCCGTCGCGCTGCATGAGACAGTCGATGCGATCGAGCATTCCGCTGCCGGGAAGGAGTCGAAATGACGGCCCTCTCGTTACTGGAACTTGTCCGAGTCACGCAGGACACCGACGCCCGGATGGCGCTCGACAACGCGCGAGACCTTGCATCTCATGCGGAGGAATGGGGCTACAAGCGCATCTGGATCGCCGAGCACCATAACATGGTGGGCATTGCCAGCGCCGCAACCTCAATAGCCATCGCCCACATCGCCAGCGGCTCCAAGACGATTCGGGTGGGCGCCGGCGGCATCATGCTGCCAAACCACGCGCCCTACATCATTGCCGAACAGTTCGGCACGCTGGAGCGACTCTATCCTGGACGCATCGATCTGGGTTTGGGTCGCGCGCCGGGCACCGATCAGATAGCAGTGCGAGCGATGCGGCGCTCTGCCAGCGCCTCCGAACAATTTCCTCAGGATGTGCAGGAACTGCAAGCATTTCTTGCGCCTGCCGCGCCAGATCAGCGCATTATTGCCGTGCCGGCGGCCGGAACCAACGTGCCTCTGTGGATACTGGGTTCGAGCAATTTCGGGGCAATGCTGGCGGCCGAACTCGGCCTGCCTTACGCCTTTGCTTCACATTTTGCACCAGACATGCTGCTACCAGCTCTCGACATCTACCGCAGCCGCTTCAAGCCTAGCGAGCAACTTGACCGGCCCTATACAATGGTCGGCATCAACGTCATCGCCGCCGATACGGACCATGAAGCAAAGCGGCTCGCCACCACCCAGCAGATGTCGTTTGCCGACATGTTCCGGGCACGGCAAGGAGTCAGCAAGCCGCCCATCGATGATATCGAAACCTACTGGTCGCCTCAGGAAAAGGCACAAGCCATGCGCATGCTGGCGCGTTCGGTTGTCGGTTCCGCAGATACCGTGCGCACAGGTCTGCAAGCGTTTATTGACGAAACGAATGCCGACGAGTTGATGATCGTCTCCGACCTCTACGACCATCAGGCGCGACTGCGTTCAGTCGAACTGATCGCCGAGGTGATGAAGTCATAGGGTAGGATTGCTCACTACAGTTGAGCGCAAAGGAACCTCTGTAGTGTGTTGCTCTTTTTATTTATACACGTTTTTGTTTATTTATATAAACGTTTTTGTGGATAAAAAATTATCGAAACAACAAAGGAATGATGGCAGTGAAAACCAGCGAATTCAGACGCTGGCTGAAATCGCAAGGGGCGGAGTTTAAAGCAGGTTCGAATCACACGAAACGTACATTAAACGGCAAACACAGTACCCTCCAGCGACACTCGAAAGACTTACCGGAAGGAAACCCGAAAAGCGATACTAAAAACAGCTATATTTGTGAGAGATGCCCCTTCGGGGGCTTTCAGCGAGGCTGCTACCGGATACTAAGGGAATTTACTATGAAATATCCATTTTCGCTAACCCCCGATGGACCAGGGTATATGGTCACTTTTCCGGATATTCCGGAAGCTATCAGTTATGGCGAAACTAAAGCCGAAGCGATTGATATGGCCTATGACTGCTTGCATTGCTTCAAGAACGTAAGTTACGTCGACGGAATTTACACCATACCAAGGACTTAGACAAGAAAAAAGCCGCTACATGAGCGGCTAATTTATTGATTCTAAAAGCTTTTTTGGTCCCCCCGGCTGGACTCGAACCAGCGACCAAAGGATTATGAGTCCTCTGCTCTAACCAACTGAGCTACAG
>JBOIGK010000390.1:0-3782 GCA_050742695.1 Advenella sp.
ACAATGCATTGCCCCTGGCCGGAATCCAGGTGCTGGATCTGAGCGCCTATATTGCCGGGCCTTACGGTTGCACGCTACTGTCCGACCTGGGCGCGCAGGTGATCAAAATCGAGCCACCCGAAGGTGATAATCTGCGCAAATATCCTTCAACCCTGGAGGCCGAGAGCCGGGCATTTATCGGCGTCAATCGGGGCAAGCGCGGGATCAGTCTGGATTTGAAGAGCGCCGAAGGCTATGAAATATTCCTGAAACTGCTGCTTGGCGCTGATGTACTGGTGCATAATTTTCGCCCCACTGTACCGCCGCGTCTTAAGATCGATTTCCAGACCTTATCACAACTGAATCCAAAGCTGGTCTACTGCGCCATGACCGGTTATGGCTCGAGCGGCCCCATGGCCAACAACGCCGGATATGACCAGGTGCTGCAGGCCATGTCGGGCATTTGCGACTCACAGGGCATGGGCAAGGCCGAGCCGGAAATTGTGTATGGCTCTGTGGTGGATTTCTACGCCAGTGCGATGATCGCCAATAGCGTCAATGCGGCGCTGTTCAAGCGGGAACGCACTGGCCAGGGCTCGTATGTGGAAGTCTCGCTGCTGGCCAGCGCGCTGACCATGCAGTCCACGCGCCTGGTCTGGGCAGAAGGCGAACCCAGGAACATTGAACGGGATATGCGCTCGGGCGGCATCACCGGCATTCACCCAACAAAGGACGGATTTATTTACCTGTCGGCCAATACACCGCACTTCTGGGAGGCGCTGTGCACCTTGCTCGGGCTGCAGGCGCTTGCCACTGACGAACGGTACGACACGGTACGCAAACGCGCCGAGAACGCCAGCATTATCGTGCCCATCATCCGTGGCGCCTTGCAGCAACGCAGCGCGAAGGATTGGGAGGCGCATTTTGGGACCCAGGTGCCCTGCGCCATGGTTCGGCCGGTGCACGACATGTTTGAACACCCCCAAGTTCAGGCCGAAGGCCTGGTCCGCGAATTTTCACACAGTAAGATCGGTAAATACAAGAGTATTACCGGCCTGATCAAAATGGACCACGTGGCCTGCGCCACCGAACGGGCGGCGCCGGACTTCGGGGAGCACACGAGCGAGCTGCTCGCCGAATATGGCTATTGCCAGCAGCAAATCGATCAATTCAGACAGCGCGGAATCGTGCGTTAACAGGGAGCACCCATGACCACAACCGTCAGCTGGAAACAGCGCCCGGCAGGAGCAAACTGGGGTGACTTCGGCCCCGACGATCAACTGGGCAGATTGAACTGGATTGATGCCCAGGCGCGCGTACGGGCTGCCCGAGAAATACAGCAAGGACTCAGCTTTGCCTTGAGCCTGCCGCTGGATGTTCCCAGGCAGCCGGTTCTTAATCCACGCCGCGCCGGCCCTGTGATACGCCCGTCAATGAAAAACGGCATTCCCATTTTCAACTTCCCGTTGGGCAACGATACGCCGGGCGCCACCGATGTGGTGAGCGACGATGTGGTGACCATGTCACCGCAGTATTCAACGCAATGGGATGCCCTCGGGCATGTCTGTTCGTGTTTTGATGCACAGGGATCAGGCACAGCAGCGCCGGTTGGCTACAACGGCTTTCGTGTCGTTGGCCATCAACACGCCGTCACGGACAATTTCAATGGCGCCGCCGCGCTGTCCATTGACCCCATGGCGCAACACGGGATTCAGGGACGCGGCGTACTGATCGATTTGCGCCATCACTTTGGCGACCAGGCGCGGCTGGTCAGTTTCGCCGATATCGAAGCGGTCATGAAGGCGGACCGGGTTGAGCTGCACAAAGGCGACATCGTATGCTTTCACACCGGCCTTGCCGACATTGCGCTGAATCTGAATGCCGAGGCCGACCATGAGATTCTGAAAACCAGTTGCTGCGCGCTGGATGGCAACGATCCGAAGCTGCTTGAGTGGATTACGCAATCACAAGTGTCTGCACTTGCCGCCGATAACCATGCGGTGGAAAAACGCAACTACACGCTGAAAAAGAGCCAGGGGGCACTGTTGCCGCTGCACGAACACTGCCTGGTCAAACTGGGCATGCCATTAGGAGAACTATGGCATCTGTCGATCCTGGCAAAATGGCTGCGGGAACACCAGCGCCATGCCTTCTTCCTGACCGCGCCGCCCATTTATCTGCGCGGCATGGTAGGAGCACCAGTCAACCCCGTGGCAACCGTATAGTGATGGTCTGGCCATACTATGACAACAATACAGCTACACAATCATAATTATCACGGAGGACATAATGCATATGTCATTGAATAGAACCCTTATCTCTTTTGCCCTGGGCTGCGGCGTGCTGGCCAGCAGTACAGCCTGGTCTGCCGATTATCCGAGCAAGGCCATCCGCATGATCGTGCCCTACTCTGCCGGCGGCGGCGCAGACAATGCCGCACGCATTATTGCCAAAGCGCTGGGCGACACCCTGAAGCAACCGATTGTGATAGAGAATAAGGCAGGGGCCAGTGGCTCTATCGGTGCCACGCAGGTCGCACGCGCGCCTGCCGATGGCTACACCCTCCTGTACGATGCATCGTCATTTTCCATCAACCCAGTGTTGCGCAAACTGCCCTATGACCCGCTGAAGGATTTTGTTGCCGTCTCCAAGGTCGTGAGCTCTCCCTATCTGATGGTCGTGCCGGCAAACTCTCCCTATGACAGCGTCAAATCCTATGTGGATGCCGCCAAGGCCTCGCCCGGAAAACTGACGTTTGCCTCCTATGGTATTGGCAGCCCGGTACACATTGTGGGCGAATTGCTCAAACAGGAAACAGGCGTTGATATCGTGCACGTGCCCTACAAGGGCGGTGCGCCTGCCCTGGTCGATGTCATGGGCGGCGTAGTTGATACCTATTTTGCCAATGCAGCCTCGGCCATGTCGTACATCCGTGGCAAGAAACTGAAAGCGCTGGCCACCACCGCAGCCAAACGAAGCAGTGATCTGCCTGATGTAGCGACTATGGAAGAACAAGGCGTAAAAATGGACGTGAGCGAGTGGAACGGCATTTTCGCACCGGCCGGCACACCCGAGCCGGTCATCAGCAAACTGTCCGAAGCCATCAGCACCGCTCTCAAAGACCCTGCAACCATCAAGCAATTGAACAATCTGGGGATGCAGGTTGAAGGCAGCTCACCCGAGGCATTCAAATCGTTTATTGCAAACGAATTGACACGCTGGGACGCCGTAGCCAAAAAGAACAATATCAGGCTCGATTAACGTTCGCTATGAGGCAGGCCTGGCCACGCCGCCATGCCAGACAAAAAACTGCCGGGATAACCCCGGCAGTGGCGCTTCTACCTTATGGTAATACCTGCCGCCATATCCCATTCAATTGATTTTAATGTTCGCCTCTTTGGCCAATGCTTTCCAGGCGGGAATTTCCTTTTTTACCACCGCTTCGAGCGCTTCCGGTGTTCCCCCCACAGCAACCGCACCCTGAGCCAGGAAAGCCTGCTGTATGGTTTTATTGCCAGCGGCGTCTGCCAGCACTTTCTGGATTTTGTCGATGATCGGTCGCGGTGTGCCCGCCGGTGCGAACATGGCGTACCAGGAATCCACATTGAAGCCGTCAATGGTTTCAGCCATTGATGGCACATCCGGGACCACAGGCGTGCGCTCTTTGGTGGAGACGGCAAGCGCCTTGAGTTTGCCATTGCGAATGTACTGGGTGACTGCCGGCAGCGATACCCACAGCAACGGTATCTGCCCGCCCAGCACGTCCACTGTTGCCGGACCGCCGCCGCGATACGGCGCATGGG
>JBOIGK010000391.1:0-3648 GCA_050742695.1 Advenella sp.
CTTCAACACCCTGCTTGAAATGGCGTGATCAACCTCCTCTAGCCACGCGTCGCGTTTCCGGGGATAGGTGTAATCACTCAGCCCGCGTAATGCGGCATCCGAATCGGCTATCGCATGTTTGTACAAACGCGCCCCCAATAGTTGTTTGGCACGGTCGATCATGGTTTCATCGGGATCTATAACAATAATGTCCGTATCCGGATGCATGCCTGCAGATTGGCCAAAGTCCAAAGTGAAGTCTAGTGTTTTGCCAACCAGGACGACCAGATCCGCTTTCTTCAGAACCTGAGGAAAATGCCCAAGAGAAGGATCCCGCAGGCCGCGAGGGCTCTCCATCGCAATAATTGGCGTATGCAAGACGTTGGTCGTGTCCTTTCGTAAACCTGGAGCACGACTCGCATTGTTCATCGGACCGACCAGCACCAATGGTCGTTCCGCTTTCGCAATCCGCTCCATAATTTCCTGGGCATCGGCCTGCGCCAAGGGCTTGCTGACGCGGGAGGGAGTTTGCCCGCGCTTTACTTTGCTAATATCGGCTTCTTGCTGCAACAGGTCAAATGGCATCGCAATGTGAACCGGGCCAGGTCGGCCCGAGAGCGCCAAAGATATTGCCGACGTAATGTCTTGATCTATCTCATCGACGCACTTTAATCGCATGGATTGTTTTACGAGCTTTTTTGTCACTTCTGTCTGGTCCAACTCCTGGAATGCACCCATGCCGTCCTGCGCAATAGGGGAATCACCCGAAAGCAGCAAGACGGGGCTTTCAGCCAGACGGGCCGAGAACACCGGTGACAAACAATTAGTAATGCCCGGCGCAGCAGTGACCAGCGCAACACCGATCTGGCCGGTCAGTTGGGCCCACGCATCGGCCATATAAACCGCAGCCGCCTCGTGACGCACATGCACAATGCGAATGCCGGCATCGATGCAGGCATCGTATATGGGCATAATCTGATTGCCTGACAGGCTGAATATCGTTTTGACACCTGCGCGTTGCAATGCGTCTGTAACAAGATGAGCACCTAGCATAAACACGATTACCTTCAAAAAATTAAACGGTGGCGGCCCTACGACGGCAGGCCATCTTAAAACCCTAGCCTCTGAAATATCGTTTCTCGCATATCCGATATCAAGGCGTATTCCCTCTTCAATTTGTCACACTTTGGTCCATTGTGCCATCAGTGATTGCCTCGTTTAAGGCTCATTGCTATCCAGCTTGCAATTTATCCTTTAACTGACCGGCTCACTTTGGATTGATTTTCTGCTCTGCGATAATTGTTTTCCAGGATGCCAATTCATTCGTGATCTTTTGCGTCATATACGCCTGTCCCTGCTCTGCTGCCGTCAGGCCAAGATCCTGGAATTTTTTTGTCATACGCTCAGAAGCCATTGCGGTTTTGATGCCCAGCTCCATCTTTTCCACTATATCGTCTGGCGTACCTGTCGGGACAACCACACCAAACCATCCCTGGGAATCGAACTCCTTATCAAGCTGCTCTTTTACCGTTGGGACATCTGCAAGTGCAGCAGATCGTTCGCTACTGGTAACCGCGATTGCCTTTACGTCACCGGATTTTATAAAAGGCATGAGTGCAGCCAGATTTCCTGTTACCACCTGAATCTGGCCGGCAATCAGGTCTGTCAGCGCCAGCGTTTCACCGCTATAAGGGATGTGCGTCATCTTGCTGCCGGTCACGTGCATCAACATTTCGGATGCCATATGCGTCTGACTCCCTACCCCGGATGAGCCGAAATTGACACCCGACTTATTCTGCCGAATATAAGAGAGCAGCTCTACAAGATTATCGGCAGGGACCTTTTTGTTTGCGGCCACAACAAACGGACCAGTGGAAACGATGCTGACATTCTTGAAATCGCCGACACGATAAGGAAGATCCTTATACAAATTGGGATTTACCGTAAGCATGCTCCCGGAAACCATCAGCATGGTATACCCATCCGGCCGGGCTCTGGCCACCTGTGATGCGGCGACGGCGCCTCCCGCGCCAACCTTATTTTCCACGACAATCGTCTGCTTCCATTGCTCACTAAGCTCCTGGCCCAATGCCCGAGACAGGATATCTGCCGTCCCGCCAGCGGGAAAAGGAGAAATCAGGCGTACAGGCTGGCTTGGCCAGTCACCCGCAAGCGCCGGGGTGCTCATTAGAAAACAGCTTGTACAGGCGGCGATACTGCGGAAAATCAGCTGCGTAAATACGCTTCTTGCTTTGCACATCTTTGCCTTCTCCTTGAATTACTTTTGAAATAAATAAATCCGGATCCAAGCAAAAGGCGCTGTCATTAGAAAATGATCGACTGCAATGTTGCAACCTTTTGATACTGTTTATTATTGGTTAAAGGCAAAGCAAAGTAAAAGCAAAAAAAATTTCACTCATTAAAGTTAAATTTTAAATAGTAGAACCTCCATCGGTTCAATATTGCCCTTGTCATTTTTTCCAACCAAGTGTGGGTGCCACTCGTTCCTTACGGGTTTTCCACATATTGCGCCTGTGATTATATTTTTATAATATATCGTATATCATATTTCATATAGGAATTGAAAACCATGAAAGCCGTATTCGTGTTATTCGATTCACTCAATCGTCACGCGCTTTCTTGCTACGGTGCAAGCGATATCGTCACGCCCAATTTTGACCGACTCGCGGCCCGCGCCGTCACCTTTGACTCGCATTTCGTGGGAAGCCTACCTTGTCTTCCGGCGCGCCGGGATATCCAGACCGGGCGGCTGAACTTCCTGCATCGAGGCTGGGGACCTCTGGAACCATTCGATCACTCTCTGGCCAGCATGCTGCGCGATAGCGGAGTCTACAGCCACCTGATCACAGATCATTATCATTATTTTGAAGATGGCGGCGCCGGATTTCACGGCAGATACTCTTCCTGGGAATTCATCCGCGGCCAGGAGAAAGACAAATGGCGCCCGGCCGTCAAGCCCGATACCGAGCGCTTGAGCAAACGCTACCACGAAAAAATGCAGGACTTCTCGTGCGACATCAACGCCAAGCTGCCCTACTTCGTTAATCGGCAGTACCTCGAACAACGCGGCGACTTTCCACTTGCACAATGTTTCGAATCGGCGGGTGAGTTTCTTGATGCTTACCACGCAGAGGACTCATGGTTTTTGCACCTGGAATGTTTTGATCCACACGAACCGTTCTTCGCTCCTGAGCGCTTTCTACAAGCGTTTCCCGAAGCGCTAAGCGGCAAAATTTTCGACTGGCCAAGTTATGGCCGACTGGATATCGAGCCCGAACTATTGCAAAAGCTGCGGGCCAACTATCATGCGCTGGTCCTTGCCTGTGACCACTATCTGGGTACCTTGCTGGACCAATTCGATCGTCTGGACTTGTGGAAGGACACCTGGCTAATCCTGTCAACCGACCATGGGCTGCTGTTGGGAGAAAAAGAATATCTGGGCAAGAACCGGCCACCCTTCTTCAATGAAGTAGCACATATTCCTTTGATGATTGCAGCGCCAGCCGACTCTGGAATTAAAACACGCAGGGAACCGGCATTAACGCAAACCATCGATCTGATGCCGACCATATTGGATATCTTCGATAAGCCCATACCTCCCGAAGTTACCGGCCACACATTACTTCCGCTCATGCGCACCGGCACGCC
>JBOIGK010000392.1:0-3744 GCA_050742695.1 Advenella sp.
TGGAAATGCTCAATGTCGCAAAAATCATAGGTGATCGTACCTTCAATTATCTGATACCGCTATCCATGGTGGGGGTCATTTACCTGATCCTGACGATCGTCGCGTCCTATGGGGTGCGATATCTGGACACCCACCTGCCCAAACGAGGAATACCTTTACGATGAATAACCCGATGAATAATGATAATTCGAATACCGTCCCGGATGCACCGCAGCGCGAAGAGGTTGCAAATGCCGATGGTGCTGCGGCCCGTCCGGATACTGGCGAGCCGATTATCCGCTTCGAAAAAGTGGTCAAGAAATTTGGTGATGTGACGGTGCTGGACGAACTGGATTTCGAAGTTCGCAAAGGCGAAAAAGTGACCATTATCGGCCCATCCGGTTCTGGTAAATCTACGGTGCTGCGTATCCTGATGACACTTGAAAACATCAATGATGGCGTCATTTACGTGACCGGCAGGCCGCTATGGCATGAGGAGAAAAACGGTGAGCTGGTGCCTGCTGCAGAAGAGCACTTGCGCGAGATGCGCAAGGAAATGGGCATGGTATTTCAACAGTTCAATCTGTTTCCCCATATGACGGTGCGTCGCAACGTGACCGAAGCGCCGGTGCAGGTGCTCAAGCTGTCCAAAGACGAAGCCAACGAGCGTGCCGACAAATATCTTGAACTGGTGGGCCTGTCCGATCAAAGCGACAAGTTCCCAAGCCAGCTCTCCGGCGGCCAGCAGCAACGCGTGGCCATCGCACGCGCATTGGCGATGAGGCCCAACATTATGCTGTTTGACGAGCCAACGTCGTCATTGGATCCTGAACTGGTGGGTGAAGTGCTTAACGTGATTCAGCGGCTGGCCGAAGAGCATGATTTGACGATGTTGCTGGTCACACATGAAATGCAGTTTGCCAAGCAAATTTCCGATCGTGTCTGCTTCTTTGACAAGGGAAAGATTGTGGAACAGGGGACACCCGATGAAGTTCTGGTCAATCCTCAGGAGCCGCGAACCCAGGAATTTCTCAAAAGCTTTATCGAACAGCATTGATATAAAGCAGGGCACGGTGACGTGCCCTGATGCATATGCGGCGACTGCCACTGCTTGTGTGGTGTTGCAGAGAAAGCGCGTTATCGGCAGGACAGATGTCTATGTCGGCGCTTCATATTCGGGTTGGTGCGGTGCGCGAGATCGATTCGCCCGCTGCAGATTTTAAGGGGTACCGGTCAGGTTATCGCTGTACACGATCCGGATGCCTTGTTCCAGCAGCGTCTTGCGCGTGTTCGCATCCGTCTGCATGGTAACCGGGGCGGTTGCATCCCAAATGACAAATGTATTGAATCCGGCAGCCCGCGCGTCCTGCGCGCTCCATAGCACGCACACATCTCTTGCTAGGCCGCCAATATACACATCCCGTACCTGACGATCCTTCAGCCAGCCGGCAAGACCGGTCAACGGGCGCTCGCCTGCAGGGTTGTAGTTTTCGCAAAACGCGCTGTATGAGTCAACAGCCGGATTAGTGCCTTTGCGTACGATGACATTCATCCTGTGCCAGTCGATGGCGCCATGCAGTGCTGCCCCATTTGTTCCTTGCACGCAGTGATCCGGCCATAGCACCTGAGGATGGCCGTAAAGCGTAATGCTGTCAAAGGGTTTACTGCCACTGTGCGAAGATGCAAAGGAAATATGGCCGCTTGGATGCCAATCCTGGGTGGCGACATAATGGGCAAAACGATCCTGCGCCAGTATGTTCTGTATGGGTGCCACAATGGCATCTGCCTGTTCGCATGCGAGCGGCCCCCCCGGCATGAAGTCCGGCTGCAGATCAACCAGAATAAGTGCGCTATGAGGCAACATGCTGTTTGTCATTACACGTTGTCGTCCAGCCACTGGATCAATTGTTGTTGCACATTGATCGAAAATTTGCGGTATACCTGTTCACTGACAAAGCCCATGTGCGGCGTCAGTAATATGTTGGGCAGCGCCAGCAACTCCGGGTTGATGCCTGGTTCATCATCAAAGACATCCAGTGCGGCAAATCCCGGACGGCCCTGTTGCAGTGCCTTGACCAGGGCCGACGTGTCGATCAGGCTGGATCGCGATGTATTGACCAGCAGGCTGCCCGGTTGCATCAGCGCCAGCGTGTCACTGTTGAGCAACTTGCGTGTGGCGTCCGAGACGACAATATGTAGCGACACCACATCGGAAGTCGACAACAGGGTTTCCAGTGATACGCTGCTTGCATCTGCTTCGCGGGCCCGTTCCGGCGTCATGTGCGGACTCCAGGCCTGCACTTGCATGCCGAATGCGCGACCGACAGCAGCCATGCGCGTGCCGATGTGCCCAAGGCCGATCAGACCCAAACGCTTGTCTTCCAGTACTTCGGGCAGATGCTGGCAGATTGCGGGCGTACGCCACAGCGGCTGTTGCGGGCTGACTAGCATGTCTGGAAGTTTTTTGGCAGATGCCAGAATCAGCGACCAGGCCAGCTCGCAGGTGCTGGCTTTTGACGGACCGAATTCGGTCGCCGTGACCTTGATGCCGGCCGTTTCGGCTGCCTGCTGATCAAGCGTGTTGTTGCGGGTGCCGGTAAAAATGATGCGTTTCAGATTGGGCAATTGCGCGATAAGCGACTTGGGAAAAGGCGTGCGGTCGCGCATCAGTACAATACATTGCGCCTGGGCCACTGCGGCCAGCAATTGCTCGTCGCGCAAGCGGTCGTGATGGATTGTCAGATGGCTGCGGTTTTGTATATCGGACCAGTCTACCAGACGGGCAAGCCCGTGTTCCCAGTCATCCAGTATGACAATTGAAGGTTTCATGTAATGCTCCGCAAATAGGGCAGTTGATGCATGCGTTGCCCGAGCCCGCGGCAACCATAGTTTTTTCGGTCGGTGAAAAACAGTATATTACCTCTCAGGCCAGCGCCTTGCATGCGCACGGGGTGGGAACGATAATTCGGCCGCCAGGCGCCTAGCCCTGAAACCAGGCCAACAGCACAGAGACACTGATAACCGAGAGCACAGTTGAGATAAAGATGGATTGCGAAACCAGCTGCGTGTCACGCTGGTACATGGTGGCCAGCATGAATGGGCCGGTGCCGATAGGCAGAGCGGCAAGCAGCACGGCTGCTTCACGTTGCACCGGCGGCATGTCAAAGACGATAAAGGCCAGGAATGCCGTGGCAGCCGGCAGAAACAGCATTTTCATGAAAAGAACCGCGCCCAGTGCCGGGTGCGGACGGATACTGCGCGTTTGTGCCAGGAACAGGCCAATGGTGACCAGGGCGCAGGGGCTGGCCGAACTGCCCAGCAGGCGCGTCAGTTCCGCCAGAGGCGCCGGCAACGCAATGCCCAGGCCTGATAAGGCCATACCTGCCACGGGAGAGACAATCAGCGGATTTTTTGCCAATGCAACGCCGGTATGGCGCAGGCTGGTCCATACACTGCCATGCTTTTTCAGTCCGGTTTCCAGGCAGACGATGGACAGGGCAAACAGGACGCAGGCGGTCAGTATCATGGTGATAATGACGGGTATGATACCGGCCTGACCGTAGGCCAGCATGCATAGCGGCAGGCCCATATAACCGGCATTGCTATAAGACGCCGACAGGCTGGCCACACTATTGGCCGGCAGGCTGAAGCGGCGCCGCTGCCAAACCATGAAAATGAAACAGGTGGCCAGCATGCCGCCGGTACTGGCCAGGATGAATGGAATCTGGTTCAGTTCTTCCCAACTGACTGTGGCCATGGCATGAA
>JBOIGK010000393.1:0-2479 GCA_050742695.1 Advenella sp.
ATCACGGCTTTAGCGCAAGAAACGGCCTGTATGCTGCGATTCTTGCTGAGGGCGGATACACGGGCATAAAACGAGTGTTTGAGCGTGATTATGGCGGATTTCTTTCTACCTTTGGCGCGGGTTTCGACCCGGATATTTCTCAGATAGATAGCGGCCTGGGAGTGGACTGGGAAACAGGAAGGATTGCAATCAAACCCTATGCCGCGATGGGTGCCCTGCATGCACCTATTGATGCTGTTTTTGCCCTGTCGAAACAGTATGAGCTGGTGCCGGATCAAATAGACAAAATCACTATTGATATGTCACATTCAGCATTTCATCACGGAGGATGGCAGGCGCAACGGCCCATAACCGTCATCGGTGCGCAGATGAACGTCGCCTATGCCGTAGCCGTCGCCATCCTGGATAAAGCTGTGCTGGTCGACCAGTTTGCTGCATCCCGGCTGGACGATGAGGATGTGTGGAATCTCATCGGAAAAATCGAGGCCAGACATAACCCGGAATTCGATAGCTTGCCAGGTAACCGAAGGCAAACGGCTCACATGGCAATCACGTTCACTGACGGTAGATTGGTCCAGATTACGATCCCGGCCTCACGGGCAGTAGCAAACCCGTTGACCAATCAGGAAATTACCGAAAAGTTTCTATATCTGACTCAGCGCGTTATTTCATCTGAGCGACAGCAAAAAATCATCAATGTTGTTCGTGGGCTGGAAGAGAGCGCGAATGTCAACGAATTATTCGACGTTATTTTTTCTGATGTAGACGCCGCCTTCAAGATTGAGGCTGTGTGACAGAAATCTGCTATCGGTAAACAATGGCATCGGGGGCCAGCAACATAATGAATTTACAGGAACAACACAGGATCCGGGATTCATTGTCTGATGCGACATTCATGCATACGACACACTATGCGACGCTTACCCCATGCAAAATCGTTTCCTTGGCCTCTAACAAAGGCGATCGTCGTGCAGGAGATCGCTCGTCGGGTCATCGCGCATATGTGGGACGAGCGATCTATGAAATATTGCACGCTGATGATGATAAGTCAGTGAAGTGATCTGATTGACCGGCTTGTTACCGAACTTGGAGACCAAACCATCTCCCAAGGCACCGGATTCAATCAAAAAACAGTTATGCAAATCGTCAGAAAATCAATATGAAAGGAGATATGGGTGTGAATATCCAAAACGAAACCGCTTTATCACGTGACGAGCCGATTCCACTTATCCGCTACGAAAACTTCGGCAAAAGCTTTGGGACGCTGGTTGCTACGAAAGATGTGGAACTTAGCATTAGAAAAGGGGAGTTCATTACGCTTGTCGGTCCGTCAGGTTGTGGGAAGTCAACACTTTTAAATGCTGCAGCCGGCGTTTTTCAACCGACAGAGGGAGCCGTTTATTACGAGGGTGATATGGTCACCGGGTACAACCGCAAGGTGGGTTACATGACCCAGAGTGACCATTTACTGCCATGGAGAACAGTTGAGAGAAATATTGCCTTGCCATTGGAAATCCGTGGGCTGTCGTCGACGCAGATTCGAAGCCGGGTCGAGGAACTGATTGATTTGGTTGGGTTGAATGGATTTTCGAAATCATACCCTTCTCAATTGTCCGGCGGCATGCGCAAGCGCTGCGCATTGGCCCGTGTATTGGCTTACGACCCTGAAACGCTTTTGATGGACGAACCGTTCGGGGCGCTGGATGCGCAACTGCGACTCGCGATGCAAGTAGAGTTGCGTACTTTGTGCCTGAAACTGGGCAAAACCGTCGTTTTTGTTACCCATGACCTGGACGAGGCTGTTGCGCTGGCCGATCGCTGTGTCGTTTTTTCGGAACGCCCAGGCCGAGTGCGACAAATCATGGAGATCAATTTGCCCAGAGAACGAAATTTATATCGGCTTCGCGGAGACTTGCAATACGCAAAATTGACGACCAGTGTCTGGGAGTTGTTAGCACCCGCGTTTGAACAAGGAGAAAAACAATGATGCGAGTCTGGTTACTTAGAATATTGATCGTGGGCGGATTTCTGCTCGCATGGCAGTTAGGATCCGGTTCCGTTATTCCGGAGTTTTTCGTTAGCAAGCCATCGATAATTATTGCCAAATTCTGGCTGTGGGTTGTAAACGGCAGTTTATTCTTTCACGCAGGAATCACGGTCGTCGAGGCGCTCGCCGGCTTTCTGCTTGGCGGGTTGGCCGGTCTGAGTATAGGTATGCTGCTTGGACGTAACGAATTGCTTGGCAAAGTGTTCGATCCCATCATTGTTGTCTTTTACAGTATCCCAAAGGTGGCTCTGGCGCCTCTGTTCGTGATCTGGCTGGGCATTGGTATAGAGATGAAGATTGTATTGACCGGCACTATTGTGTTTTTTCTTGTCTTTCTAAGTACCTATACCGGTGTTCGTAACGTCAGCCGGGAGCTGGTGGCAATAATGAAACTGATGGGAGCGACCGAGAGGCAGGTAGTATTCAAGCTCG
>JBOIGK010000394.1:0-2252 GCA_050742695.1 Advenella sp.
CCCTGGGCGCGATCCGTCTTTCGAACTGGCGTGCCCCGCCTTTTAAAACACTGATCCCGCCAACCACATTGACGTTCCCCTCCTGTCTGCATCCCACACACCAGCAACGCGTGCGTCATGACGTTGACGCCGCAAATGGTGGCACGCTGTTGCCGATGCGTTACGCTACCTACCTTGGGCAGCGCAATAAACAATGACCCGAGCAACTGACCTAACGGCTGACGAACGAAGCGCCCACAGCCCTGTGTATGCTGAAGAACCATCGGATCTACCGATTGCTGCCGCCGGTCCTTATGGATGACGACGACCAGCCGTCCGATCTGGCCGTCAATGACCGCATCGAGCAAGCGGCTCAGCCCTTTCTTGTTGTAATTCACGTCTGAACTGAGATCAGCCATGACCTCGAACCTACAATCTTGGCGAGCGTAGTAAAGCTCCATCAACTGCTTTTATCGCTTCTGATCATCCCTCTGGTCGTAGCTGGGCACGCGAGCATAGGCCACGGTGCGTCGGCTGGCCGCGGCAGCAGCATGGAACAACTCAGGCTTGAGCTTTGTCTAGTCATAGCGTCGATGACTGCCCGCCGTATGCCTCCCAATATTGCGCAGTATCGCATAGATTAAAATAGATCAATTGAACTGTTCGAGCCCTTAAGTTGTTATTGCTTCTTGATACCAAGAACCTGAATCTCTACTCGGCGGTTAGGCTGTAAACAATCTCGCAACGCCTGCCCATGCAAGTTATCGTCACATTGTTGAACCGGTTGAGATTCCCCTCTTCCTTCAACAACAAAATTAGCGTTTACACCTTTATTTCTAAGGTAATCTGCAACCGTTTTGGCGCGGCGTTCAGAGAGTGCCTGGTTATATTCAATACTACCTAAACGGTCGGTATGTCCGATAACACGAATACTGCCCACCTTTTGGTAAACATCATTAAGGCGTGCTGTCATTTCATTTAGTTGTTGAATACCAGCAGGCGCCATATCCTGCGGGGAAAATTTATCAAAACTAAATAATGCATCTGCTTTTAATGTTGCGATTTCGGCAGTCACAGGGGGTTTTGGTGAACATACATTTCCGTTATTCGCGCAAGCACTTAAGAATAAGCTTGCACTTGCTATAAATGCAGATTTTGTCAATGTTTTCATCATTACTCCTTATGGTTAATTCCACGTATATTGAATACCAAATGGCTAAAGTTAGGGTCAGCTTTTTACCGGCGCTCGGTTAAGGTCATAACGCGCTTTTGCATAAACGTATTTTGTGCAAGTGCCGCAACACCGATGTCAGCCTCAGTTAAATTCTCAGGTAGTCCAGGCTCAAGCGACAGTGGGTTACCTATACCGCCCGATAATATTAAAGACACAAGTTTTTTCCTTAATCATAAAAAATCGACAATGAGATCCATCTTTAAATTACGGTCACGATAGAATCCAACACCGACTGGCGCTAGCGCTTCCCCTGTAATACACGGACGGAAATCATGGTCATTCACCACGGCTCCCAGAAGTGTTATGTGACAGGTATTTCAACGTGCTGTGTGGAAAATTCTCATTATCGTATTCAAGGCATATCTTCAAGGAACTCGTAACGCCCTGGTAATAGGCCTGCTGCCCTGGTAGGCATAATTGCGCTTGATCGCTTTAACAAAGCGCCGGGCCGTTCCATTACTTTGCGGGCAGAGCACCGGCGTGTAATGGGTTTACGCGGGTACTTCATCATAATCAGGAGATTAACGGTATTGATCAAACTTGTGTTTTCGAGAACAAGGCTTAATGGAGGCAATTCCGATATCCCGTCAAATTTTATGTGAGCATCCAGCCATTCCGCCTTGATTCAAGTCAACCGAGTGGCATCCTGCATTGCTGCAGTAATTGGTCGACCCGATGGCTCCGCGCAAATGCGCGCTAAAGCCATCCGCACGAAAAATCCAAGGTGGATTGGACCATAAAAAACTGCACCTCCAAAAAGTTGGTTTCTTAGTCCAACTTTTGGGGTGCAGTTCAATATAACTTAGCTAAAAACTAGCCATCAAAATCTAGACTGTTATATTACTACTATATTAGTAATGCTCGTTTCTAAATAAAGTACAGACTCACCAAAAGAATATTTATGATAAGTTACCTCATAAGTGTTACCATAAAAATCTTGATGAGCGAACGTTTCCGTTAGGTTATTTGTTGCGAATCCATTCAGTTTTACTGTTACGTTGCTATCACCATCGATATAACGCGTGTTACCTTCAAGTAC
>JBOIGK010000395.1:0-5649 GCA_050742695.1 Advenella sp.
TTGTTACCGGTTCCAGCCGGGGTATCGGCAAAGCCATTGCCCTTGATCTGGCGCAAGCGGGCTTCGATATCACCTTGCACTGCCGCCAGCGGCGGCAAGAGGCGCAGCAGGTTGCCGAACAAATCCAGGCCCTGGGCCGGGCGGCCGACATCCTGCAGTTCGACGTATCCGATCGCCCGGCCTGCAGGCAAGCACTGGAAACCTATCTGGAAAGCCACGATGCCTTCTATGGGGTTGTCCTGAACGCCGGGTTAACGCGTGATAACGCCTTCCCTGCCTTTACCGATGAAGACTGGGACCAGGTGCTGGACACCAATCTGGGCGGGTTTTATAACGTCCTGCACCCACTGGTGATGCCCATGATTCGCCGGCGCAAACCCGGTCGCATCGTCTGCATGGCCTCGGTATCGGGGCTTATCGGCAACCGCGGACAGGTCAACTACAGCGCCTCCAAGGCTGGCCTGATCGGTGCGGCCAAGGCGCTAGCCGTGGAACTGGCCAAGCGTCGCATTACCGTCAATTGCGTAGCACCCGGGCTGATTGATACTGATATGCTTGACCAGCAAGTGCCCGTCGAGGAGATCCTGAAAATGATTCCAGCCCAGCGTGCCGGCAATCCAGAAGAAGTGGCTGCAGCCGTCACCTTCCTGATGTCCGACAAAGCCGGCTACATTACCCGCCAGGTGCTCTCGGTCAACGGAGGATTGTGCTGATGAAGCGTGTGGTGGTAACGGGCATGGGCGGCATTACTGCCCTGGGCAACAGCTGGCCGCAGATCCGGCAGGCCTTTACCGAGGGACGCAGCGCCGTACGCGCGATGCCCGAATGGGATCGCTATACAGAACTGAACACCCGCCTGGCCGCCCCCATTGCCGACTATTGCTACCCATCGCACTGGCAGCGCAAGCAGTTGCGCAGCCTGGGCAGGGTATCGCAGCTATGTGTGGACGCCGCCGAGCGCGCCCTGGCTGATGCCGGCCTGCTGGGCGATCCGCTCATCCAGTCCGGCGCCATGGGTGTCGCCTGCGGGTCATCCACGGGCAGTACCGAAGACGTCAGGGCCCTGGCGGCCCTGCTCATGCATGGCGAATCGCATGGGGTCAATGCCAACACCTATGTTCGCATGATGCCGCACACCACTGCAGCCAACATTGGTATCTTCTTCGGCCTCAAGGGACGTGTCATTCCCACTTCCAGTGCCTGCACTTCGGGCAGTCAGGGTATCGGCTATGCGTACGAGGCCATCAAATACGGGCTGATTCCGTTGATGCTCGGCGGCGGCGGAGAAGAACTGTGCCCCAGCGAAGCCTATGTGTTCGATTCCCTTTACGCCACCAGTCAGCGCAACAACGCCCCGCACACTTCGCCGCGCCCCTATGACCGGGATCGCGACGGACTGGTTATCGGCGAAGGTGCCTGCATGTTCGTCCTGGAAGAGCGCGATCATGCCCGGGCACGGGGTGCCCGCATATACGCAGAAATCGTCGGCTTCGGCAGCAATTCGGATGGCGCCCATATCACCCGTCCCCAGGCCGACACCATGCACCGGGCCATGACGCTTGCCATTGAAGACGCAGGCATCCACGTTGAACAGATCGGCTACGTCAACGGACACGGCACGGCAACCGAACAGGGCGATATTGCTGAATCACATGCCACGGCAACCTTGTTCGGCGAGCGCGCAGCCATCAGTTCGCAAAAAAGTTTCCTGGGCCACACCCTTGGCGCCTGCGGCGCACTGGAATCCTGGTTCTCCATTGCCATGATGCACGACCGTGCGTTTGTGCCCACACTGAATCTGGATAATGTGGACCCACGCTGCGCGCAGCTGGACTATCTGCAGCATGACTGGCGCGATATTGATACCGAATATGTAATGAATAATAACTTTGCTTTCGGCGGCATCAATACTTCGCTGATATTCCGCCGACAAGACTGAAGACTGAAAATTGCAACCTGCTGTGCAGGCCCATCGCAACGGATGCGCCATCGCGGCGCTGCCATCAGAGCTCGGGCTGCGGCCCGACACCAAAATTCACAGACTGCTCAAGCGGCAGGATATGCGCTTCGCCCGGCGATGCCTGCCTGGCGAGCATCCTGATCGGCGTTGGAAAATCCTGACCAGGCCACACGAGCGCCATCATCCAGTTGTCACCGATCATGGCCGAGACGCCATGCCAGTGCCGGTCTCCGAGGCCGGTCAGGCGCCACGGATGCTGTTGCGCGGCCGCTTCGGCGGCGCCGGGCAGGGGCGCTCGCAGGGCACGGGCAACGTCCCCGGGCATTGCCCCGGTTGTGCCAGTAGCAACACCGCCTGTTGCCGGCGTGGTCCCTGCGCAAGGCCGGATCCCGACCCGCAGCATGTCCGCAGGAAAGTCGCCGCCCACCGCTTTGACCAGCGCTTCCTTGAGCGTCCATAACCGGAAAAAAAAGTGGGTTCTGTCCTGTCCCTGCAGCGTGCGCAACAGCCGCTTTTCATCCTCATCGGCGATCAGCTCGGCCAGTGCCAGCTCGTCGATGGCGCGTATCCGCTCCAGATCAACGCCTATTTGCTCATGCAGCGATGATGCCGCCCACAAGGCGTGGCCGGCACTGTGCGACAGGCTCGATGATCGATAGGGATCAAGCAGACGGCGCTGCAGGGCGCGACTGACACGCCACTCATAGGCTTTGCGCGCGCTCAGGCGAGCTGCTTCGCGGGCGCGATCCTCTGGAGTCAGCGCCAACGGATCGTACTCCACCTGCAAGACGGGGCCGGCAAACCACAGTTGCAGCAGCGCCGGCCCATCTGAAACGGAAAATGGCATGAATAACGCACCCCAAATGGCAATGACGCCATTGTACGTATTCATGCCATTTGCAGGCGTATCTTTGATGAATGATTTGGATGGATTGCTAACTTACCTCCGGCTTGCAGGTTAAATGGTGCCATCTTGACCAACCGCCACAGCGTACTTTGTGTCAACAAACCAGAACGGTCCTATGAACCGCCTCACAATTGACCTATCTGATTAGCAACACCAAAGAATGGCGCTGGCTCCAAGCCTAATCGCAGTTCTCCGAACCGAAGAACGTCATCATTTCCTGCAGGATAATATCCGGCTGCTCTTCCGCCAGGTAGTGGCCGCAAGCCACCGAATGGCCGCTTACGTCGCGATGGGATATATCTTTCCATAGCGACAGCACATCGAAGTTCTGGCCGACAGCGCCGTGCGCGGCCCACAATACGCGCAATGGCATGGCAAGATGATTGCTGGCATCCCGATCATGTGCGTCGTGCTCAAGATCGATACCTGCGGAAGCGCGGTAGTCGCTGCATATGCTTCTGGCGGTCAATGGCAAGGCGATACAACGCTCATACTCTGCCAGCGCGTCCGGGTGGAAAGCAGACAAGCCCGCATGCCGCCGGCCCGAAACATTGTGCAGGTAGGCAACGGGGTCGCCCTCAATCAGCCCTTCAGGCAAGGGAGCAGGCTGAATCAAGAAAAACCAATGCCAGTACGCGCGTGCGAAGGCCATTGATGTACGCTCGTACATGGCCAGCGTCGGAGCAATATCCAGAAAGAACAGCCGCAGCACCCGATCCGGGTGGTCCAGGGCGAGACGATGAGCCACGCGCGCGCCCCGATCGTGGCCACCGACCATAAAGTGTTCGAACCCGAGCTTGCCCATGATGTCTGCCATGTCTTGCGCCATGGCGCGCTTGGAGTAGGCCACATTCTCCACACCAGGCTCTGGCCTTGATGAGTCCCCGAAGCCTCTGATGTCAGGGGCAACAACGGTATAGTGCTGCGCCAAGCTGGGCGCAATCCTGTGCCACATGACGTGGGTTTGCGGATGTCCATGCATCAAAAGCAAGCCAGGCCCGCTCCCACCCACTCGGGCGTGAATGCGTACGCCATCATTCATGGTGAAGTTCTCAGTGGAAAAATGCTCAAACATACTGACGTTACCTTTTAATCGCGTTGTCGGCTTGATTCGATGAACCAGAGATTGTTGTGGCAGCTTTGCTTTCTTCGACTACAGGAATGCTTCATTGGATGCGTTCCGTATTTGCGGAATAATGCCTTTAGTCTATATTAACTATTTATAATCAATAATATAATTAAATTAGAATCATTAGTTCTTAAAAGTTGATAATATGCGTACAAAATACGATGATCTGGAATTGTTCATTGCTATTGCGCGCACGGGCAGTCTGGTGCGCGCGGGTAGAGAGCTGGGTATTACCGGCGCCGCTGTCAGCAAGCGATTAATGGCTCTGGAACGTAGGTTGGGCGTGCGGCTGGTGCAGCGTACCACCCGCACGCTACGCATTACGCCGGAAGGAGAACGATACCTCCAGGATGGCAAACGCCTGGTGGTTGGCCTGGACGAGCTGGAGCAGACCTTGCGTGGCGTGACCTCCCAGCCCACGGGTTTGTTACGGGTGAATGCAAGCCTGGGATTTGGACGGGCAGTCATCTGCATGTTGCTCAGCGAATTCGCCAGGAAACACCCTGAACTGGAGGTGCAATTGCATCTTAGCGACACGCCTCTGAATCTGGTGAAAGACGGCTATGACATTGGCATTCGCGTTGGCGAACTCGCCGATACGCGGCTGAGTGCGCGAAAACTGCGCAATAATCGTCGGTTGATCTGTGCATCTCCCGCATACCTGAAAGCGCATGGTACGCCGGACAACCTTACTGAACTCGCACGGCATCAGGCCGTGGTGCTGCACGAAAACGAGCAGACTTTTGGCATCTGGCATTTGCGCAACGCTGAACGAAAAGAAGTGGTTAAAGTGCGCGCTCGCATGAGCACCAATGACGGCGATGTAGCGCTGCGTTGGGCGCTCGAGGGCTATGGTTTGCTGCTGCGTTCTGAATGGAGTGTTGAGCCTTTGCTGGCAAAGGGCGACTTGCAGATCGTGCTGCCAGATTGGTACGAGCCGGCCGACATCTATGCCGTATTTCCCACCCGCAATCAGTTATCCGCCAAAACCCGTGCCTTCATTGATTTTATAGTGGAGCGACTGGCATCATCTGCCGATGATACTCGCTCCTGATAAACAATCCAAGGATGGCCCATTTCGAGCATCACTCGGTCTTTTGCCTGCCGCGTGAAGACGCCCCCGCGTTGGTCATGGCTATTTTTCATGCGCGTATGGATCTCATGACAAGACTGGCAGACCGGCTGAATAATGAAAATCAATTGATAAAAACGTGGGTGCCATGTTGTTTGCCTATAGCAAGTAGCTCAAGGGCTGCAGTTTGGCCATTTCTGCGGCCGGCGCATTGGCCGGCCCCCTTCCCATTCAGGGTAATGCGGCAATCGGTTCGGCTTCCCGTTGGACCTGGCCGACGCCAAGGTAGGAAAACAGATCCTTCGGATCGGCCAATTCAGGCACCAGCGAAATGGGTTGCATCAGACCCAGCTTGCGCGCAGTATCCCGCATATAGACCAGCGCAGAGAAGTCTTCCAGCGCGAAACCGACCGAATCAAACAGGGTAATCTGTGTATCGGTCTCACGGCCTTTGGCCTGACCCCCAAAGACCTGCCACAAGTGCCGCACAGGAAAGTCTGCGTCCACATTCTGCAATTCGCCTTCCACCCGGGTTTGCGGTTCGAATTCGACAAACACGGTGGCCAGCGACAGGATATCGG
>JBOIGK010000396.1:0-8483 GCA_050742695.1 Advenella sp.
AGCGGCGGAGCGCCACTGATGACCGATGTCGCAGCCGGCACCACCACCCTGGGAGTAGGCAGCATTCTGGCAGCACATGCTTATATTTCATCGGGAAAGGTTGTGCCCATTGCCCTGACCGGCGACAAGGCAGATGATTCCCTGCCTGGTGTCAAAACGCTCAAAGATCAGGGCTTGAATCATTTTTCAATGTACGTCACTTATAGTTTATTCGCCCCGGCAAAGACACCGAAACCTATCGTACAGGCCATGCAACAGGAAATACGCAAGGCGGTCTTTGCCCAGCCAGTGCGGCAGGCGCTGCAAGCGCAGGTGGCCGAGCCGGTTGCCAACCCAGTTGAACAATTCAATAAAGAATTGCTCAGCGAGTACGCCCAGCTGGATCAACTGGCCAAAAGCATCGGCATGAAAGCCGGCGGCTGAACACAGAGCGGGCCTGGCGCGGTCGATTGACTCGAGCGCGCCTTCTGGCACTGATCGCTCTCGCTACAAGCAAGCATAGCGACGACATGACTGCCAGCGCGCGTTATCGGGCCGTGATGCCGCCCTTGTTGGCAACCTGCTGCCATTTATGCTTTTCACTTTCCAGAAATTGTCGGAACGCGGCCGGCTTATCCAGGGTCACCGTTGCACCCTGCGCCTTGAGCTGCGCTGCGATCTTTGGATCCTGTGTTGCGGTCAGCAGGCTATCATTGATTTTCGAAACAATGGCAGCCGGCATATTTTTCGGGCCAAAAAAACCATACCAACTTAACGACTCAACTTCGGGATGACCGGTCTGGGCAAATGTCACGGCATCCGGAAAGACGTCCAGTGGTTTGTCTGCGGCTACTGCGATGACTTTAAGCTGCCCTGATTTGACATAGGGCAGCACGGTCAGCACGCTGGTTACGCCAGAATCCACGTGACCGCCTACAATATCCACCATCAATGGCGATCCTCCTTTATACGGTACCGGCACCGCCTTTATCGCGGTTGCCTGACGGATCAGCTCTCCGGTCAACTGGGTCTGCCCTTCCGAATAGCCGACACTCACATCCTGTTTCTTTCCCGCTTCGATAAAACCTGGCAGGTCGGCGAATTTCCCGTCACGCTTTACCGCCAGAATAGACGGCGATACTGCAAACCGGGTGATAGGCGTAAAGTCGGTCTGTGGGTCATAGGGCACGTTTTTGGTCAGAATTTTATTGATAATATGCGAGCCCACGACCAACATGATTTTGTACCCATCAGGCCGGGCACGCATGATTTCGGCAGATCCGATAATACCGTTGGCGCCCGCCTTGTTTTCCACAACCACGGTCTGCTTCCATATTTCAGACAGCTTGGCGCCGATCATCCGGGCCAGAATATCGGTGCCGCCTCCGGGCGAATACGGCACAATCAGCACGACTGCTTTTTCCGGCCATTTGTCTACATCCTGGGCAATTGCGGCCGCTGGTGCGGCGAGCGCGCTCGCGCATACCAGGACTGTCTTCATTAATAATTTCATATTGTCTCCTTCTCCTTTTCGGATGAATTATTGTGCGCTATCCAGCTCTCGATATTTGTCATCAAAGTCCCATACCTTCTGGAACCCCATCAGCTTGCTGAATGCTTCAAAGTCAGCCAGCTCTGTGTACGCCAGCGAATCGCCGGTCTTGTTCAAATGCCCGTAAGCGGCTTGCAGCGCGCGGCCCATTGCCAGAAAGCCAAGTCCAGGATGAATGGCCAGCGAAAAACCCATCTGCTCCAGCTCGTGCGCCGTTGGCTGCGGGGTTTTTCCACCTTCCACAATGTTGACCACCAGCGGCACATCGAATCGGCGCCCAATTGCTTCCAGTTCATCGTGCGACTCAGGCGACTCTACAAACAGCACGTCAGCGCCGGCGTTCAGATAACACTCTGCGCGGCGTAGCGCTTCATCCAGTCCCAGCGAGGTGCGCGCATCGGTTCTTGCAATGATCAGAAATTCACTCCGATCTCCACGCGTGCCGACGGCGACCTGAATTTTCGCCGCCATTTCGCTCGCGCCAATCACTCGACGGCCTTTGGTATGGCCGCATTTTTTGGGAAATTGCTGATCTTCCAGTTGTATACCAGCGGCACCTGCGCGGATATACCCCTCGACGGTATGCGCCACATTGAGCAGCCCTCCATACCCGGTATCGCCATCGCAGATAATCGGTGTTGTCGTCGCGGAACAAAACGCTTGCACCCGGTTGACCATGTCCGAATAAGTTGCAAGACCGGCGTCGGGCAGTCCCAGATAAGAGGCGACCGTTCCGTACCCGGTCATATACAGGCATGGAAAGTTGAACTGATCGGCTATTTTCAGGGACACCAGATCGAAAATACCGGGTGAGACAACCAGCTCTTGTTGATTGAGCAATGCTTTGAGTGAGACTGCCTTGTTCTGCATGGATACTCCTTTTGATAACCAAAGTTGTGACTGTCAGCGCCCTGCCGATTCAGCCTGCGATGTCAGTCGTGATATCACGGTATTTTTTGCCGCCAGGATATGGCTCAGCATTACGCTTTCGGCCCAGCACCCATCCCTGGCGCCTGCAGCCTGGACGATTTCGTAATGATGATCGTTGCTTCTGTTGGTCTCCTGTGGCGTGAACTGGCGAAATGTCCAGATCACCAGAGGTAACTCCACCAGGTTGTTCAGAATCGCCACCGCGCGCGGATTGCCGGACGCCGTCAAGAGCGTGTTATGAAATAGGTGATTGGCCTGGGTGCGCTTTTGAATTGCCACTTCGCCCGCCGTATTGGAATAACGGGCGATATCATCCGCATACCCTTTGAGGGCCTGCAGTTGGGTCGTATCGAGCCTGCCAACGGCACAACGTGTGAGGTATGGCTCCAGTCGAACCCGAATATCAAAAATGTGCTCCAGATCGGCCACAGACCATTTGGTCACCCGGACACCCTGATTGGGTATATTTTCCAGCCATCCTTCGGAGATTAGGCGTCCAAATGCCTGTCGCAGCGGCGTACGGCTAACGCCGTACTTGCGGGCAACGGCAACTTCCTTGATTCGGTCCCCGGGCCTGTAGACCTGGTTCAGAATGTCCAGGCGCACGCCCTGATAGGCAATTTCGGTGGAAGACATGGGTATTCCTCAAAGATCAGAAATCGATTGATTTTCAATATTGTATACATTATTAAGAAATACCCGAATTTATCGCCAACATATCTATTAATTATTTATTATTGTATACAAAATAGCGGATGGATGATTTGCAACGCACAGGGGGCCCTGCCTGCGTGACAGACCCCCGCCTTATCCTCAGTTCTTTGTTTGCAGACTCTCCCGGGCCAGATCCAGGCCAAGTTTGCCTTCGGTACGCGCAAACTGAACAAACTCCTCCTGGCTGGCAGACGGATTGACCTCTTCAAAGTTTGCCGTCAGGTTCTTTTTGACAGCCGGCTCAGCCAGGACTTTGCCAGTAGCTGCAAATAGCGTATCAATGACGGACCTGGGCGTGCCGGCCGGAACGAAAATTCCCCACCAGTTGGTAATGTCGTATCCTTTGAGCCCGGACTGATCAATGGGTTTATATTGACTGATCACGCTGGAAGGCGTCTTTGAAGTAATCGCCAACCCCTTCACTTTTCCGGTGTCGATCATCGCCTTGGCCGATGGCGCCGTAGCAAACGATATGTCAGTGTCCCCGGCAGCTACCGATTGAGTTGCCGGCGCGCCTCCCTTGAATGGCACATGCAACAGCTTGCGACCCGATAACCGTAGAAACTCAACGCCTGCCAGATGGGTAATGACACCGTTACCAGAAGAGGCAAAGGTCAGCTTGCCCGGCTCTTTCTGCGATCTTTCCAGCAGATCCTGAACACTACCTATGCCTGACTTCTTGCTGGCAATAAGAATCATGGGCGAGGTGGTAAGCCGACTGACCGGGATGAAACTGTCCGGTGTGTAGGCCACTTTGTACAACACGTTGTCGCTACCCATGACACTTGAATTACCCATGAAGATGGTATAACCGTCTGGCTTGGCCCTTGCCACATGGGCTGCAGCAATGGTGGATCCTGCACCTGGCCTGTTCTCTACAATGACTGGCTGCTTCAGGGTTTTTGCCAGATGGTCTGCATAGATTCGCGCTACGTTGTCGGCACCGCCGCCTGGCGGAAATCCGATGACAAGTGAAATCGGCTTGTCAGGATACCCTGCCGCCTGGACAGTTGTGGTCAGAGCCAGTAAGGTTCCCGCAATCCAAATCGCTTTTTTTCCAATCATGTTTGTCTCCTGATAGGGTTTGACCTTCGTTGTAATCGCTTCTTTATCAGCGCTTCTTTGTTAGTGCTTCTTTGTTAGTGCTTCTTTACCAGTGCTACCCGGTTGTCGCATCTTTATTCTCGTTTAACGCCCGGTAAATACGGGGGAACGCTGCGACCTCCAGGCAGCGGCGCCCTCTTTCATATCCTGCGAGCTCTCGGAGCGCAACACGGCCTGGGTAATTTCCTCTGTTCTTATTTCCTGCCGGGCGATCAGATTCAAGTGCTTTTTGATTCCCAGCAGGGCTTGCGGCGCCATGGCAGCAAGATGGGACGAAAGCTCATCGGTACGCAACTGCAGGCGCTGTGCCTGCACCAGCTCAGTCAGAAAGCCCATATCCAGCATTCGGGCTGCATCGACTTTTTCTGCAGTCAAAAACAGATACTTCGCATTGTTCAGACCCAGGCGCGAAATGTAGCGCCGCATGCCGCCTGGGTAAAAATGCAGGCCAAACTTCACAGCTGGCATAAACATATTGGCGCGATCTGTACCCAGACGAAAATCACAGGCCAGGCACAGATCTGTACCACCGCCATATACGCCTCCCTGGATGGCGGCGATGGTGACTGCACGACACTGTTCTACGGCATCGACCACTTCACCGAAATATAGCGAACTGGGCGACTCGTCGCTGGCCAGTGAAGAAATGTCATAGCCGCTGCAGAAATATTTTCCTGATGCCATCAGACGCAGCACCAGGACGCCTTCGCTATCGTTGACGGTGGCAATATGCTGTTCAATCGCTTTGAGGTCCGCAGGCGACAAACGATTGGCATGCTCGGCATTGTTCAGTTGCAGCGTGGCTATCGCGCCCTGGATGTGCAGGGTTGGCGTAAGCAGTTCTTCTCTCATGATCACAACCTCTTTAATTTTGCCTGTCGGCCTGATACAAAATGCCTTCGGCAATCAATTGCTCGACCTGGTCCCTGTTCATCCCCATGTCAGTGGCTACGCGCAACGTATCCTGCCCGAAAGCCGGCGGAGAAGAAACAACGCTATTGCTATCGTGATTGCTCAGATGCACGGGCAAGGCCACTTGCCGCAACTGCCCCAGGCGCGCGTGCTCAACTGTCTGAACCAGGTTACATGCCAGAACCTGCTCATCGCGGAAAACATCTTCCAGCGTATTGATGGGTCCGGCAGGGATACCCTGCTCGATCATGATCGGCGTCCAGTACATGCGCGTATGCTGTTTGAGCGCGCCTTCCAGAATATCCTTGAGCGCATGGCGATTTTTCATTCGGTCTGCATTTCGAACAAAACGCGGATCGGCGACCAGCCCATCCAAATCCAGGACGGAACACAGACGCACCCACATATCCTGCGTAGCCGGCGCCAGATTGATCGGGCCATCGCTGGTTTCAAAGGTGCCGTAAGGCGCGATCACCGGGTGAACATTGCCACAAGGTTGCGGCACCTCCCCCACACTCAAATAGCGCTGACCCTGTACCGATAGCAGGCTCAACAGGCTGGCCAGCAGCGACGTTTCCACATGCTGTCCCTGCCCGGTCGATTTCATCTCAATCACCGCCGCCAGCACGCCGATCACCGCCCACATCCCGGCTGTCAGGTCGCCTATAGCAGTGCCAACCCGTGTCGGACCCGATTCGGGTGTGCCGGTCAAACTCATGAAGCCGGAGTACCCTTGAGCAATCTGATCGAAGCCGGCCCAGTTTTTTGCCGGGCCGGTGCTGCCGAATCCTGAAATGGAGGCCATGATCAAAGACGGCCTGTCCTTGCTGAGCGATTCATATGACAGGCCCATGCTCGCCATGGTGCCCACTTTGAAGTTTTCCACGACGATGTCCGACTGCAGGGCAAGCTCCCGGATGAACGCCAAGCCTTCGGGCTTGCGAAAATCAACGCCTATGCCCTTCTTATTTCTGTTGGCGCTCAGATAATAGACGCTGATGTCCTCATCGAACGGCCCCCACTGGCGAATCATATCCCCGTTAGGCGTGGGTTCAACCTTGATTACCTCTGCCCCAAGATCGGCCAGGGTCATGGTGCTAAATGGTCCGGACAGCGCGCGTGTTAAATCCAGGACGCGCAAACCAGCTAATGGTCTTGTCATGATTGTCTCCTTTTGCATGCTATTCTATGCAATAAGATTTTCCAATCAAAATACTGTTTATTTATCGTACGATCATTTTTTCTTATTGCTATTTTCTTACCAACGAACGACATCAGTATGCAAGGACGAGGCTGCCATGAACACACGCCAAATGCGCTATTTCATCAAGGTATTTGAATTGGCAAATATGACCAAGGCAGCGGCCACGCTGCATATTGCGCAGCCTGCCCTGACACAACAGATACATCTGCTCGAGGCAGAATTGGGCGTCACCCTTTTTTTACGATCTACGCGCGGCGTAAAACCGACAGAAGAAGGCACACTGCTTTACAAACATGCCCAAACCATCGTGCGCCAGATTGACAATACCAAGGCAATTTTACATCGGCACGACAACCCGGTCAGCGGTACAGTCTCCATTGCGCTGGCCTCCAGTACGGCACGCATGCTGGCCCTGCCACTCATTCATCAGGTCAAGCAGCGCTACCCATCGGTGATTCTGGAGATTGTCGATCTGCCCAGCGCCGACCTGACCCGTCAGGTGCTACAGGGACGGGTTGACTTTGCCCTGACGCCGGACCAGCAGGAAATCAAAGGCATGGTACTCAAACCGTTTCTGGTTGAGGAATTGCTGCTGTTGCTGCATGCACAGACAAGCATTAAAAAACGCCGCGTCAATATCGAAGATATCAAGGATGTTCCCCTGATTCTGCCCAGTTTGCCCAACCGTTTGCGCTCACGGATCGATCACGCCTTCCTGGAGCGCCGCCTGCCTTATGAGCTGATCGCAGAGGCCAGTACCTCTGCGATCCTGATTCCCGCGGTCAAGAACGGGCTGGCAGCGACCATTCTCCCGTACTCCGCCGCCCACGAAGAAATCCATGAAGGTACAATCGCTATGCGGCGGTTCGATTTTGAATTTTTCCGCGAGATTTTCATTTGCCATACAAATAACATCATGCGCAATGATGCCGTCGATTGCGTCATGGACGAATGCGAAAAAACGGCTGCACGCCTGATCGCGAAGAACGCCTGGAAATATACCAAGTTGCTCTAAGACAGCCTGCCGCCGCAACCCGTAACCCGAATTTCACTTCATGCCGGATATTATGAAACCAACCCTAACCTCCATTCAGGAACAGCTTGAGGCCTTTGCCAAAGCCCGCGACTGGGATCAATACCATTCGCCCAAAAATATCGCCATGGCGCTTTCGGTGGAAGCTGCAGAGCTGGTTGAAATATTTCAATGGAAGACAGAAGCCGAATCGGCCACACTGAATGAACAAGACCAACTGGCAGCCCGACATGAAATTGCCGATGTGCTGCTGTATCTGCTTACCATCAGCCGGGTCCTGAACATTGACATATTGCAGGCTGCCCGGGAAAAACTGCAACTGAATGCACAAAAGTATCCAGTGAAAAAAAGCAAAGGCAATGCAAAAAAATATGACAGACTCGATGACTGACGACAAGCCAGATTCCTGCCCCGGGCATCATCAGCACGCACAGGGGGCTACCGATATGAATATGGACGTGTTCGTGCCGTGGATGAAAAAATGGAACCTGGTCCAGGACGGCACTCCCATTGCGACCCCGGGCAGCAGCCTGCTGCCGGTGAAAATGAACAATGCCATGGCAATGCTGAAAATTGCCCGTGATGAACACGAAATACGCGGCGGCAAAGTGCTGCAATGGTGGGATGGCAATGGTGCTGCCAGGGTATTTTCCCGTAACGCCAATGCCTTGGTAATGGAACGGGCCCAGGGCAGACAGTCCCTGATGCATATGGCGTTGCACGGCCAGGACGACAATGCCAGCCGTATTGCCTGCGACACGGTGGCGCAACTGCACGCCCACGCGCGGCGCATTTCGGGCCGACCTCAATTGGCTCCTTTACAATTGTGGTTCGCAGACCTGTTTGCCGCGGCCCGGAACAACCCGGTTTTGCAACAATGTGCAAATGCAGCACAACGGCTGCTGGCCGACCCCGAAGAGATAACCGTACTGCATGGCGACATCCACCACGACAATATTCTGGATTTTTCGGATCGTGGCTGGCTGGCCATCGACCCCAAGGGGCTACTGGGCGAGCGGGGCTTTGACTATGCTAATCTGATTCTGAACCCCGAC
>JBOIGK010000397.1:0-7949 GCA_050742695.1 Advenella sp.
CTCAACGGGATAGCGCTTCAGATAGTCGGGCGGAACGATAAGCGGAAAATGGGGAGCGACAAGCCCGACGAACAGTACCCAGGGGGGGGGATCAGTCTGAAGGCCGCGCTCATGCAGCCACTGGGCAGCTTCTTGCGAGACGGCACGGTCAAATCGGTTGTAGCTGGATTCACCAGCGCCGATATTCTTGAATAAAGGCGCGGTTGGGAATGGATCTGGTAATGGATCGCGCACTGAACCCCAAACTTGACCAATACCGTCCTGTATATGCGCAGCCAACAGTTGCTGGTCAAAGCCAGTGACGTCATTCCCATTCCTATAATGCAGTTTGCCGATTGACTGGACTGGTATGCCAGCTGCTTGTAGCCGGTGTCCCCAGGATGACGGATTTCCTTGGTATGCCAACGCATTATCCCAACAACGATGCTGGTGTACATAGCGACCGGTTGCCAGGCTGGCCCGTGCCGGTACACAGATTGGGGAAGGTGTGTAAGCGTTGGTAAAGCGGGTGCCTTCCTGCGCTAATTTATCAAGACTGGGGGTATGGGCGATAGCGTCTCCGGAACATCCCATAACTCGGGCATTATGCTCATCGGAGAGCAGGATGAGTACATTCGAGGTAAATGTCATGATTATATGGAAATGAATTCAGTTTGAGAATGTGTTGCCGGAGTTTTTTAAGGCTTGACCCCACATTGCGTAATCGTGCAGCACTAAGTCCCTGAAGTCACCGGCAGACATGGGCGCCGGAAAAAAACCTTGTAAGGTAAGGGTATCGTGCAGCGCCTTTGAATTGAGCGCGTCATTAATGGCGGTATTCCACTGCTTTACCGTTTCGGAAGACATGGTGGCTGGAGCAAGGATGCCGAACCACTCTTCAATTTCCAGCCCTGAGTAACCGAGTTCCTTTAGGGTAGGGACATCAGGTGCGTGTTTATCTCTATGGGCACCTGTGGTAGCCAACAGCTTTAGTCGTCCGTCTCGCACCATCGGTAAAAGTGATGGTATGGTCGAGATGACCGCAGGTATCTGTTTGCCTAGTGCATCATTGATAGCGGGGCCAGCGCCCTTGTAAGGCACATGAACCAGATTGACCTTGGATTGCTCAGCAACCGTTTCGCCAATAAAGTGCGGAGATAAGCCTATGCCAGCTGTGCCATAGGCGGCCAGTTTCTGCGAATTGCCTGCCAATTTCAGAAATTGCGATAAAGTGGCGGCGTTCACATCGGGCGAAATCGCTACTCCTAACGTGTAGGTCGCCAGGCGTGCGACGGGCACAAGATCCTTTTGGGGATCGTACTTGAAATGTTTGTTGGTATGCGGAGTCATGGTTATGCTGCCGCCGGGCATGATCACCAGCAAAGCGTTATTACGCGAGTTACGTACCGCGTCGATAGCCATAATTCCACTGGCACCAGGCTTGTTCTCGACAATGACCTTGTGCTTTCCCGTTTTATTGAGCTCATTGGCCAGGGCACGAGCAACCGAGTCCAGCCCACCGCCAGCCTGAAATCCCACAACAAGCGTCGTAGGTAATTCTGCGGCCTGGGCGCCCAGGGTCATACAGGCCGCTAAAATCATTGGCAATGTCTTGCGGATTACCGTAAGCATGGACAGCCTCCTTTGTTATAAAAATAGCGTTATTTAGGAGTAAGTATCGGTCAAATGGTTATTCAATAAAAGTGATATTATTTCATTTTGGTATTACCAAAAGGTAATGTATTTAATTATGGAACCGATTTCGCCAATTACGCTGGAACGCGCATTTCGCTATGGCCTGAAGCTTGGGCACTTGCGCATTATTACCACACTTGCCAGAGTAGGGCGTGTCAGTCGTGTGGCAGAGCTTTTCAACGTAACGCAACCGGCTATTTCCAAGCAGTTGGGCGAGCTTGAACAGTTGCTGGGTGCCCCAGTCGTTGTGCGTTCCGGTCGGCGTGTCGTGTTAACTCCCACCGGAGAGGTATTGCTGAAATACGGGAGACAAGTCCTTTACAATTTGGAGGCCGCACAACGTGAGCTCGAGCAATTGAGGGAAGGAGGCGTTGGGCACCTGAAAATTGGCGCTGTAGCGACGACCATGCCCACTCAAGTGGCAAAAGGCGTCGTGCGCTTGCGCCAACGGGCCCCTGCGCTCACCATTACACTGACCGAAGCCACCACCGATACGCTTTTTCCCGCGGTACGGGATGGGGGCTTGGATATGGTCATTTCTCGTACCCGTATCGACAGAACCATGCAAGAGTACGGGGCGTTGGAAGAGCGTTTGATTAGTAAGGATCCACTGGTAATCGTCTGCTCCAGCTTGCATCAATTAGCAGGGCGCAAGTCATTGCGTTGGGCTGACCTTTCGCCCTATACGTGGATACTCCCACCGGACGGTTCGGCCATTCACGACGGTTTAATGCGTTTGTATAAAAAACATTCACTGCGGCCGGGTGTGGGCACGATCACTGCGAACTCTATTGCTGCCTTGCCAACACTTTTGGCTAATAGCCAGCTTTTAGGCTTGATGCCGCGAGCGTATGTTGTCGACTTGGTCGATAGAAAATTACTCGCCATATTACCTTTGACCTTCTCGCGCACAGCGCAAGAAGTGCGAGCAGTCTGGCGGCGTGAAAATGAAAATCCAGCAGTCCGCCTTTTGCTGCAAAGTTTAAGCGGGGAGTTGGGTATTGAAAATGCATAGCGGGGAACGTGTACTCCGCTATTCGATGCGGGCAACGGCGGCTTTTTCTACCGCTCGAGTAGCGTGCTGCGCTAGCGGGATTCTGCAAGATAAGCGAGGTAGTCCTCGGTGCCCCGGCGTAGCGCCGGCTGGTTAAATTGATAGTCTTGGCCCGGTTCATCTTCGAACCCGTACATGGCAAAAAATGGCTGGTAATCGGCACCAACGTAATTGGCGGTAATTTCGAACGGCCTGAGAATGTCTTCCAGGCGGTACTGGTAGCGGCCCTGGGGTGAGTAATCATGTTCCCGCACGCCAGCGGATACGGCCAGCGCCAGCTTGCGGCCGCGCATTTTATGCCCGCTTTTCGAGCCATAGGCCCAGCCATAGATAAAAACATCGTCCAGCCATTTTTTCAACAAAGGCGGGCAATTGAACCAGAACACGGGAAATTGCAAGACAACTTTGTCATGTGCTTCGATTAGCGCTTGCTCGTGGGCGACGTCAAATTGCCAGTCGGGGTACGTGCCGTAAAGGTCGTGGACAGTGTACAGGTCGGGGTGTTTTTTCAGTTCATCGACCCAGGCTTTGTTGACCCGTGAATTTTCCAAATCAGGGTGGGCGACAACGATCAATGTTTTCATTTAAAGCGATCCATATTAAGTAGTGACGCTACTATGATATAGATTATGGTAAAAAATAAAAGTACGCACATTTACGTTATATACTTACCCAAATGATAGTATAAACAGGGGAAATATAATGAATGCAAAACTACCAGCTCCCAACGAGCAGCCCAGTTGCTTTGCCATGGAAATTCCCCTGGAAGAGACTGGCTTTGGCTACACCCTGGCGCGGGTCAGCGGGAAGTACAAGATGACAATCATGTATTGGCTATCCGAACACAAGCCGGTGCTCAGATTCAACGAACTGCAGCGCTGTATCGGGACCATTTCATACAAGACGCTGAGCAGCACGCTAAAGGAAATGGAGCATGACGGGCTGGTTATCCGTAAGGAATATCCGCAAATTCCGCCAAAAGTCGAGTACAGCCTTTCGCAGCGTGGGCAGTCTCTGCTGCCTGTGATCAACCTGATGTGCACTTGGGGCGAGGCGCAGCTGGCGCAACAAAACGCCAAGACATAAGAATCGCTTGTTCAGGAATATCTGTAAATAGACCGCCGCGTGGTACTCTTTGGTCCAAAACTGAACGCTGTTGCAGAATGGATATGCGGCGTGGCTCATGTGACGAAGGTATAGAGACACAATTCGTGCAGCATGTCTCGTCGCCGGCAATAGAATAGATAAAGTGCAGCTTTGCGCCCATGCAGGTACGCTACAAAACAGCACTTCCATTACCAGCGGTGTAACGTATAGGTTGATGTCGTTGCAAACTTATTCAAGCTTCAAACCAATATTCTTGGCCACACGTGCCCACTTGGCCATATCCTGCTCCATGTATTTTTCTGCGGCAGCCGCGTCTACAGCGCCGGGGCTCTCAATGCCCATTTCTGTCATTTCGTTGGTAAAGCCACGATCACTGACAACAGCTTGCGCAGCATCGTGAAGTTTGTTCAGCACGGGTGCTGGTATTCCGGCAGGAGCAAGCAGGAAAAGCACTGTTTCAGAAATAAGATCCGGATAGCCTGATTCTGCCGTTGTAGGCACCTCTGGCAATACTGATAGGCGTTTATTGCTGAATACGGCAAGGATCTTTTCCTTGCCGTCGCGATAATGCGGAAGATTGGGTACTGCGCTATCGAACAGCGCATGTATCCGGCCGGCCAACAGGTCCTGGATGACTGGAGCGCTGCCCTTATACGGGACATGCAATATCTTCAATCCGCCGGCCTTGTCCTTGAAGAACTCGCCGCAAAGATGCGAGATCCCGCCAATACCGCCCGATCCGTAAGTATAGTCGTTAGGATGATTCTTTACGAGCTGGATAAATTCAGCAAGATTATTGGCAGGTACGTCTTTCGCCGTCACCAGGACCATGGGTTGAATGGCCAATATGCCTATCGAATCGAAGTCTTTCCTTGGATCATATTTGAATATGGCATTGGTGGCAGGCCCGGCAGTGACATTGCTCGAGGTGCCGACCATCAGGGTATATCCATCCGGCTTCGCAGATGCCAGCATGCTACCCGCAATACTACCTGCGGCCCCATCCTTGTTTTCTACAACGATCACCTGATTTAAGTGCTTGCCGAACTTTTCGGCAAATTTTCGGCTGAAAACATCGGTCGACCCGCCAGCGGAAAAAGGTACCAAAAGGCGGATGGGCTTTTCCGGAAAGGTTGGTTGAGCACAGACGAGCGCGCCAGAAAGTAACGAACTTAACAAAATTCCTGCTGCTACAACGGACTTATTAATCATGTCTGCTCCTCGCTTATTTATAGTTAAAAGTAGAATGTCAAACTTATGAGTTGCTGCGCGTCCGGTAAGGTGGGACGATGATGGCTTTGGCAATCGATGGACGTACGGGAAAATTACATAAACTTGTTTAACCGCAGTCCGGTTCTGCCGATTTGCTCACGTAGCGATTGTTCTGGGATCCACTCCTCAAACCAGCGTATGGTGTCCCTGAAGTTGAACGTTCCTTCGTACGATGACCATGGACAATCGCTTCCCCACACCATTCGTTCAGCGCCTGCCTGGGCCAGATAAAATCTGGCTAACGCTTTCATGTCGACGCCCGTGGTGCGATAGGGTGCAGAAAGCTTGACCCAGGTTCGCCCATTCTGAAGCGCCGCTTGTATGGCAAGTCGTCCAGGATCGTTCTGGCCAAAGCGTGGTTCGGGTACACCGAAATGATCAATCACAAGCTTTACACCAGCCTTGTCCAGCAGTGGGACCAACTGAGCCAGCCTCTCGGTTTCCGCCAGTATATGGACATATAAATCAAGATCGCGGATGCGACGCAAAAGGCGTTGATATTCCGGTTGAGAAAAATCCGGTATGGCGGGATATCGCCTGAGAGAATAGCGGATCCCAACGATGCCATGATCAGCCAGGTGGCGTAGGCCAAGTGCATCGATTGATGGTTCTACAATCGCTGTGCCGCGCAATCTGGGGTGGTTGCGTAAAATTTCAAGCGTGTAATCATTGTATGACCCCAGAAAACTTGGCGCCGTAATTACTCCGAACAAGACCCCTTCGTCGTCCAGAATCCGAAAGTAATCGTCAACTTCAAAGCTATAGCCGGGTTCAAAAGTGGCGCCGGTCACAAGCGGCATGTCCTGAACGTACAAATGAGCATGCGTGTCTATCACAGGAGACCAGGGCGCGGAATCTGTCAATGCCGATGTAGAGATCATTGTTTTGCACCCTTATTCGACACACCTTCGCTGATTACCTTTTTCAACTGATCACAACGGGCACGGGCGCTTGTCATCAGGTAAAGCAGATCGTTCCCGGCCGATACGTAGCGGGCGCCCAACCCGATAAAGTCTGCCAGCAGTTCAGGCTCGCCAGAAAGACCGCCTATTCCCACATGTTTGCCATGCTTTCGGGCAACCGCAATTGTGTGTTCGAAAGCTTCACGCACTTTCGGGTGATGAAACTGTCCGTGGATACCCATTTGCGCACAGAGGTCATTTGAGCCAATAAACAGAATATCTACGCCCTCGACCGCGGCGATTTCATCCGCATTTTCGATGGCTTCGGGGCTCTCCAGCATTGTTAATACCGTAGTGTTGGCATTCATGAGTTCCCGGGCTTGTGCATGTGGCACATTCTGAAATTTGAGGTGCGGCAAGCCAAACGTGACGGACCGATCGCCGTAGGGTGGAAATTTTGCCGACCGGACAATCATCTGCGCCTGCTCCCGGGTATTGACGTGTGGTGCAATAATGCCCATGGCGCCGGCATCCAGATACCGGGATACATAGTCCGGGCCGTATGCGGGAACACGCACAAACGGTGTGATGCCAACAGCGATCGCAGCCATGCAGATTTGACTGGTGTCGTGTAGCGAAAACGATGAATGCTCAACGTCTACATACATGGTGTCGTAACCACAGGTATGCGCCAGCTGGGCAACCTCGATACTTTGTACGAGACGAACCTGAAAAGACAGTACTGTCTCATCCCGGGCCAGTTTTTCCGTTACGTTATTTTGAATTAAATTTTTCAATGGTGCTCCTTTGGGGGCAAACGCGATCGTGTTTACGCCTGTGTGGTTTCTGTTTGTGAAATGATGATGTCCGCTGGCGCGAGCGTCTCGTTATTCAAAATTTTTAGCATGTTTCCGAATGCATGCCTGCTCACGTTTTCTACATTGTCAAGTACGCCTCCACCCGCATGGGGAGTTACCACGACGTTGTCCAGTTGCAATAATCTGCTATTGGCAGGCAATGGCTCCGACTCGAAGGAATCGAGCCCGGCTCCCAGCAATGAACCGTTGGTCAAGGCTTCAAGCAGCGCCTGCTCATCCACGATTCCGCCTCTGGCCGTGTTGATAAGAATTGCATTTTTCTTCATTTTTTCCAGCGCATTGGCATCAATAATGTGACGAGTGGATTCTGTAAGGGGCGTATGAATGCTCAGTACATCGCTTTGGCTTAGAAGATCGCCAAATGAAACCGCTTGAGCATTGAGTTTTGATTCGGTTTCAGGATCTGCTTTTCGTATGTCGTGGTATATAACCTTTACATCGAATCCTCGAAGTCGTTTTGCGACCATTCTTGAGATGGCGCCAAAACCCAGCAGGCCTACGGTCTTCCCTCCCAATTGGTAACAGAAAGAACGCATTTGGGGTTTTAGCCATTTGCCATTTCGCAGGTTGCGATCTGCATAGGGAATACGGCGGTAGACCGACAGCATCAGGCCCACAGCCAACTCCGCCACCGGGCTGGCATTGGCCCCGGCAGTGATACTGACTGGAATACCCTTCGCTTTGGCTGCAGCAAGATCAATTTTATCGATACCGATTCCCCACTTTTGTATCAGGCGAGCGCGTGAAGCATTGTCAATGATCCTGTGGGTGAGGGGTAAACCTCCCACCAGCAGAAAATCAGCATCCGAAGCCAGGCGAAGATGTTCTTCTTCCTCCAGGCTCTGTGCGAACCGTATTTCAAAATTGTCCGGCAACACACTTTGCATCGCAGCTTGTACGTTTGGAGCGAAGGTATCCAGACAACTGACAATATAAGTAGACATTGAATAATTCCTTGTTCTGATCAGGAAAAGATCAGGCATAAATGATTGCGGGTTCAGGCGGCGGGTGTCAAAGGCGCGCCGGCGAGCATAATTCGGTACAAGTACCGTTTTTCGCCGG
>JBOIGK010000398.1:0-2354 GCA_050742695.1 Advenella sp.
GCGCCTTCAGATCGTCGACCGTTGTGCCGTAGCGTTTAGCCAGCGAGTACAGGGTTTCGCCCTGTGTAACAAAATGCTCGGGCGCGCGTGCTGTCGTTGCGGCACGAGGACGGTAGGCTGCAGCGCGAACTGCCGGTGCAGCCTGTTGAGCCAGCACGGGAGCGCGCACTGTCGCTGTAGCCGGACGTACAGCACCTTGATAGCCGGCTGGCGTCGCCTGGGCGATATAACGCACTGATTCGCGATTGACAGAAGGCGTGCTGGCCCCATTCTGAGCAACCAGCGCGGCCAGCGGATCATCGGTCGCAGCAGGTGCGTTACGCGGTGCCGGCTGATTGCCACCCGTGTCCCACACTACCGGCGTCGCCCCGGATGTACTGCGCGTATTGCTTGCTACCTGACGTACGCCAGCTGAAGTGCCGGATGTCTGACGCAGGGTCGACGTTGGCGCATTGCCCGCATAAGCGCGTGGTTCCACCACAGGAGTGGGAGCGGCAGGCGATACTGGTGGAGACGTATTGTCTGCCAGCATGCTGTCGGACTCACGCCGGTTGCCATCTGGTGCTGTTGGCGGCAAGCCACGAGGGACAATGGAGTCGGTATCGAAATCGCGCTGTACCGGCACCATCAGCGCACGCGAGGACAGTGCGACGCTTTGGCGCGACGAATAACCGTTAAGCGACTTGAGTTTACTCAGAGAAACACCATGTGCCTGGGCAATGGCGGCCAGCGATTCGCCCGGTGCCGGCTGGTAACCTTTATAGGTGGCCAGCGGGCCCGTGTAACTGGCCAGGTTTTTCTTGTAGGTTTTTACTGCCGAAACGGGCAGTAAAATATTGGGATCATGCGAAGCCAGCAGCGTCGGTCGATTGAACGATGGGTTCAGTTCCTTAAAATCGGTCACGGAAATGCCTGCCAGCCGCGCCATGACGGCTACGTCAATATCCTTGGTGCGCCGCACTTTTTCGAAATACGGTTGGTCCGGAATGGAAGGCAGCGTGATGCCATACTTGGCCGGATTGGCCACAATATTGCGGATGGCCATCAGCTTGGGTACGTAATTACGGGTTTCCGAAGGCATCCTCAGATCCAGATAGCCACCGCCACCTGCCCGATTTCTGGCACGCTTGACGGCGCCTTCACCCCAGTTGTAGGACGCCAGCGCCAGGTGCCAGTCGTTGCCCTGGAAGGTATAAAGGTAGGACAGATAATCGAGCGCTGCGCGCGTCGATTCCACCGGGTCGCGACGGTCGTCTTTCCACCAGTCCTGCTTCAGATTGTAATGCGTGCCGGTGCTGGGAATAAATTGCCATAGTCCGGCCGCCCGCGAGCGGGACAGGGCCGTGGCGTTGTATGCACTCTCCACAAACGGCAACAAGGCCAGTTCGGTGGGCATATTGCGCTTTTCGAGCTCTTTGGTAATGTGATAGATATATTTGCCGGAACGGGCGGCCATGGTCTGGACCGATCCCGGACGGGATGAGTAGTAATTGGTCCAGTAAGCGACTTTTTCATCCTGCAGAGGGGGCATATCGAACCCTTTGCGCACGCGATCCCAGACATCGCGATTAGGACCGTGGTAGCTGACCGTATCGCTGTATTTGCCCCCGCCGGAAGAAGCGCAGCCGGTCAGCGCGACGACACAACCCACCAGAAAAAATCGTACTAAGTTCATATAGGCTTTCTCAGAATTGGTTTTTCCACTCACGTAATACTTCAAGCACATTCTCGGGGTGGTCCAGAGAATGACCAACATGCTGTTCGGCTGCTGTTATGACAACCGGTTCATCCGTTCGCATGAAAGGATTGGTTTTGAGTTCATGTTCCAGCGATGTTGGAACGGTAGCCTGATTGTTGTTGCGCAATGTTTCTGCTTCGCGCTGCCATTGCTCCAGATCAGGGTTGTGCGGATCGACGGTACGTGCCCAGCGGATGTTGCCTAACGTGTATTCGTGAGCACAATAGACGGACGTATTGTGAGGCAATTTTCTAAATTTATCAAGGCTTTGTTGCATTTGTCTAGAATTTCCTTCAAACAATCTGCCACAGCCTGTCGCGAACAGAGTATCGCCGCAGAACAGCACATTTCGCTCATCGACCTGCCCGAAGTAAGCAATATGGTCCAGCGTGTGGCCCGGAACTTCCAAAACCGTAAATTGCCCAAATATACCCAGATTGACGTGATCCCCTTCCCTGAGCTCGACATTGCGACAGGGGATCGTGGGGCCAGGCGGCCCATAGACCGTTGCGCCGGTGTGTTGGACCAGCTCTGCCACGCCGCCGACGTGATCGGCGTGATGGTGGGTAAGCAGAATATTTGTCAGGGTTAACCCTTGATCACGTAGGTAAGCCAG
>JBOIGK010000399.1:0-2608 GCA_050742695.1 Advenella sp.
GTATCAACAATCCCCGCAGGACATCTGTCCGACCGTTGCTCAGCAGGGAAAGCTTTGCGCCTGCATTTCGGCGCCGGCTGGTGCCCGGTGCGCTGGTAACAGGCGCATTGGTGGCCACCCCGGTTTACGCACAACAGGCAGCAGCGCCCGGCATTCATGCCGGCACATTGCCTGCGGTCATTGCGCAGGACGAAGCCGGTTATCAGGCCAGGGAGATCCAAAGCCGAAAATTTGGCGCCACGCTGCAACAAACACCCAAATCGATCACGGTTATTCCTGAAAAATTGATGCAAGATCGTGGCGCTGCGTCGCTGGCCGACGTACTGCGCACCACGCCTGGCATCACATTGGGCTCCGGCGAAGGTGGCACGCCCACGGGGGATCGCCCGTTCATACGTGGCTATGAAGCCAGTACCGATATTTTTATCGATGGTGCACGTGATTACGCGCGCGGATCGCATGAAACCTTCAATCTGGAATCGGTCGAAGTGGTCAAGGGTGCCAGCTCAGTCCTGTCGGGCCGTGGCGGCACCGGTGGCAGTATCAACCTGGTGACCAAATCTCCGAAACTGGATAAGTTTTTCAGCGTTACGGCAGGATACGGCACGTCCGGTCAGTGGCGCAGCACGATTGACGGCAATTACCAATTTTCAGATAGCGGGGCGATCCGCCTGAATGCCATGAAAATGGGCGGCGAAGTACCGGGCCGCGACGGCGTGGATATTGACCGCTGGGGGATTGCTCCATCTATTGCTTTCGGCCTGAATACCCCGACACGGCTGACCCTGAGCTATTCACATATCGAAAACAAAGATATGCCCGATTTGGGCGTGCCGTTTGCCAATGAGGCCAATCCGGGACGCCGGACGCCGCCCCGGGTTGATCGCGATAACTTCTACGGGCGTCGCGGCGTGGACTTCCGTGAAAACGTATTCGATACAGCCACCGCCGTTGCCGAACACGACATCAACCAGCATTTTACGATCAGGAACCTGACTCGCTATAGTCGGACTCTGAATCATTATCTGATGAGCCGACCCACGTTCGACCATTGCGCGGCGGGGGCCGGCGGCTTGTGCGCGACCGAAGGCCCCGGTGCAAAATTTACCCGCAAGGACCGGGCGCGCTGGCGTTCGACCCAGTCGCTGATCAATCAGACTGATCTGTATGGATCGTTCTATACCGGATCGGTCAAACACAACATGGCGCTTGGCCTGGAGTTCAGCAAGGAAGATGTCTATTCCAAATCCATGTCAGGTACACCGATCACCTCCCGCAAGGGCGAACTTGACTCCTTGTACGGTCCGAATTCAGGCCGCGACTATGCCTATCGTCTTGTCTACGGCGCCAAGGAAAAGGATGGCGACATCAAGACCCGCTCGGTCTATGTGTTTGACACACTGGAGCTGAACCCGCAGTGGTCAGTCAATCTGGGCCTGCGCTATGACCAGTTCCGCGTGCAGAACACCCGCGCCAGCCGCAAGGACAGCTTCTGGAACTATCAAGCGGGCGTCGTGTATAAGCCGGTGCCCTACGGCAGTATCTATCTGACCTACAGCACCTCCTCCAATCCCTCGGGAGAGAATCTGGGTCAGAACGGCGGTGCAGACGGGGCGGTGGGTGCTGCCCAGGTGCGCGACTTGAAGCCCGAGCGCAGCCGCAGCTGGGAGCTGGGCACCAAATGGGATCTGTTTGACCAGCGGCTGTCCCTGACCGGCGCCTTGTTCCAGACAGACAAGACCGATGCCCGCTCCACCGACCCGCTGACCGGCGACGTCAGCTTGAGCGGCAGCAATCGTGTTCGTGGCCTTGAACTGGGCGTGGCCGGCTCTCTGACACCCCAATGGGATGTCTGGGCATCATGGTCATGGCTGGACCCGAAGATCAGGCAATATCGTAGCGGCAAAGAGGTCTTCGATGGCAATCAGATGAAGTTCATCGCCCGGCAAAGCGCCAGTGTCTGGACAACCTATAAAGTGTTGCCGCAGGTAACGGTAGGGGCAGGCGCCACCTATATGGGCAAGCGGTTTGTGGATGATGCCAACCACTACTATCTGCCTTCCTACTGGCGATATGATGCCATGGTGCGTTACGACGTGAACAGCAAACTGTCGTTTCAGCTCAACGCCAATAACCTGAGCAACAATGAAGTGTATGACGCTTCGCACGTGGGTCTTTTTGCCAACGTCGGACCCGGTCGTTCGTATATGCTGACGGCATCCTACAAGTTCTAAAGCGGCGGCAACAACGCGCTTATGCGGATGGCAGGCACCAGCTGTGTGCCTGCCGCATTTTTTCAGGATCCCTTCTTTATGATACCTTCCTCATGTTAGTGACTATTCCCGATGTGTTATCTGCAGATACCGTCATGCAGATACGCGAGCAACTGGAGCAGGGCCAGTGGGTCGATGGCAGGGGCACTGCCGGCTATCTTGCCGCAGCGCAAAAAAAGAATGTGCAGCTGGCCGACACCGATCCGCGGGCTGCAGCCCTGGGTAACGTTATTTTGGAGATACTCAGTCAAGACGCGCGGTTTATCTCGGCCAGCCTGCCGCTGAAAATACTTAGCCCCATGTTTAATGCCTATGCCGGCGAACAGGAGTACGGG
>JBOIGK010000400.1:0-5644 GCA_050742695.1 Advenella sp.
GGCTTGGAACATGCCTCAGGTGCCTGGCAGGCGTGGCTCGTCGTCTTCAATTCCGGTCTGGTTATCTGCAGCATGACCGGTGGCCGCTTGTGCTCGTGCCGCCAGCGCTTCCACAATCAGCTTGTGCTTGCGCTGAGTACACAGGCGCAGTATTTCACGCTTGCGAGTGTCGGAAAAGGTCTGCCATTGAAACCGCTCTTCCCGGTTGCGCAGACAGCCACGGCACAGGCCGCGGCTGTTCACTTCGCAGATGCCCCGGCAGGGGCTGGGAATGTCGAAAAATTCGAGCTGTTCCATTGATATTTCAGGCTGCATATTCACCAGACAGGTTGATCATGATGACTACAGTCCGCCCTCGGTCAGTTTTTTCGGGTCCAGCAGCTTGCGCAATTGCGCCTGGCCCAGATCGGTGTTTTCGTCAGCTACATCGATCACCGGCCGCTTTTCCTTGTATGCCTGCTTGGCAATTTCTGCAGCCTTCAAGTACCCAACCACCGGATTGAGCGCCGTGACCAGAATCGGATTCTTGTCCAGCGCTTCCTGCAGCCTGGCTTCATTGACCTTGAAGGTGGCAATGGCTTTGTCCGCCAGCAGGCGGGACACATTGGCCAGCAATTGAATGCTGCCCAGCAGATTGTGGGCAATCATGGGCAGCATGACATTCAATTCAAAATTGCCTGCCTGCCCGCCCACTGTAATGGCCGCATCGTTGCCGATAACCTGTGCTGCCACCATGGCAGTGGCCTCTGGGATGACCGGATTGACCTTGCCCGGCATGATCGACGAGCCCGGCTGCAGCGCCTCCAGTTCGATTTCACCCAGGCCGGCCAGTGGGCCTGAATTCATCCAGCGCAGGTCATTGGCAATTTTCATGAGCGTCACCGCCGTGGTTTTGAGCTGTCCTGACAGCGCCACGGCAATATCCTGGGAGCTGATGTGGGCAAAAAAGTTTTCGGCTGGTTTAAACCGCACTCCCGTCAGCGTACTGATCTGGCGGGCAAATTCAGCGGCAAATTTTGGATGGGCGTTGATGCCCGTGCCCACGGCGGTGCCGCCCTGCGCCAGGGTCTGCAGCAGCGGCTGCTGCGCCTTGAGCAGCTGGATGTTCTGTTCAACCTGCACCGCCCAGCCTTCGAGCGACTGGCTCATCCGCACCGGCATGGCGTCCATCAAATGGGTCCTGCCCGTCTTCACATAGCGGTCGACCGCGCGTGCTTTCTTGCGAATCACTTTGGCCAGATGCGTCAGCGCCGGCAGCAGTTCTTTGTGCAATTGCACTGCCGCGCTGATATGAATGGTGCCCGGAATCATATCGTTGCTGCTTTGCCCGTAATTAACATGATCGTTAGGGCTCACCGGCTCGCCATACAGTTTGGTCGCCAGCGTAGCCAGCACCTCGTTGGCATTCATGTTGGTGCTGGTGCCCGATCCGGTCTGGTAGATATCAATGGGAAAATGCACCATGAAATCGCCTTCGAGCAGCGTATCCACAGAGGTCACGATTGCCTGACCCATGTCTGCTGGAATCTGTTTGAGCCTGACATTGGCTTTGGCTGCAGCCGCCTTGGCCAGCAACAGGGAACGGATAAAGGAGGCTGGCAGGCGCTGCCCGCTGATCGGGAAGTTATTGATGGCGCGCTGGGTCTGCGCACCATAAAGCGCCTGGGCCGGAACATCCAACTGCCCCATACTGTCTTTCTCGATCCGTGTTTTCATTGCTTAACCTCATCAGTTCAAATATGAAAATCCCGTGCTGCACTTTGGCGCGTGCCATATCCTGTCATACCATTATAAGCACCGCCTGGCCGCACTGGAAGGCAAAGTGCCACACAGCGATTCGATTTGCACTGCCAGCACCTGCGCACTATGATAAGTGCGACGCGCCACATTTTTCCCTATCACCCCTTTTTCCTGTAAGGATTCGATCATGCCCGCCAGCCGCATTACCTTTTACTCCAACCCACAGTCCCGCGCTGCCGTTATTCACTGGATGCTAGAGGAACTGGGTGAATCCTACGAAACCATCTATCTGAATTTTCAAGGAGCCATGAAAACGCCCGAGTATCTGGCGATCAACCCGATGGGAAAAGTGCCGGCCATCGTGCATGACGGTCACGTGGTTACCGAAGGCGCGGCCATCTGCGCATTTCTGGCCGATCAGTACCCGCAGAAAAATCTGGCCCCGGCAATCGACAGTCCCTTGCGCGGCACCTATTACCGCTGGCTGTTCTTTGTGGCCGGACCGCTGGAAGAAGCGATCACCATGAAGTCGCTGAACATGCCGATTCCGGCCGATAAGAGCGCAATGCTGGGCTTTGGCACGCTGGGACACGTGGTCGACGCACTCGAGCAGGCCGTTTCCAACGCAACCTGGATCTGCGGAGAACAGTTCACTGCAGCCGATGTATACGTGGGTTCGGCCATCCGGTTTTATATGCAGTTCGGTGTGCTTGAACCGCGCCCTGCCTTCAAGGCGTACGTAGACCGCGTCACGCAACGACCGGCCTATCAACGCAGCGTGAAAATCCTGGAGCAGGCTGCGGCCGAGCAGCAGAAGAAATAAACACTAAACACCGACCGTATAAAACATAAGAGCCACGAACAGAAAAATACGAGTCGTAAACCCACATTCACCAGGGTCGTTCACCCAGGCTGCGGCCCTGGCGTTATGGCAGGCGATATCGGTCTGACAGGATCAGGGCAACGCTGCCGGCGGTCGAGGTCGCACCCGCAGCTTGAACTCGCTCACCACCACACTCGCGACAATCAATACGGCGCCAAACAGCGCCAGCGCCGAATGTCGTTCGTCGGCAAACACGCGCCCGATGATCCCTGCCCATACCGGTTCACCCGCATAAATGACCGTGGCGCGCGTGGCGGAAATATGGTTCTGGGCCCAGTTCATCGTGATCTGGATCACCGCGCTGGCCAGTCCCAGCACCAGAATACTGATCACCAGCACGGGCGAGGCCAGATCGGGCATGCCCTCGCCTCGGGCAACGCCCGTCAGGCCTGCCAATATGGACGCTGTAGCCAGTTGCACGATGGTCACCCGTCGCAAGTCCACCTGGCCGGCAAAACGGCTGATCAGAATCACTTCTACCGCGATCGCAATGGCGCTGAGGACGGTCAGCCACTCGCCCGTACCGGCCCCGCCTTCCATGCTTTGCGGATCAGCCAGCAATACCAGCCCGATAAAGGCCATGGTCGCGCCGATCCAGTTCATCAGTGTCGGTGGTCGTTTCAGAAACAGCCATTGCATCAGCGGAACCAGCGGTACATACAAGGCAGTGATAAAAGCTGACTTGCTGCTGGCAATGGTCTGCAAGCCAACCGTCTGCAGGCTGTAGCCCAGAAAAATACACAGGCCGATCAGCATGCCGGCACGCACTTCCAGACTCGTCAATCCTCGCAGAATGCGCAGGGAACACAGCATCATGGCTAACGCGGCACAGCCAAAGCGCATGCCGACAAACACAAATGGATCACTGTGCACCAGCGCTTTCTGTACGATAAGAAAAGTGGCGCCCCAGAAGACCGTAATAATCACAAGCGCGATTTCGTAGCGGTTAAGTGCAAGGGACGAAGCGGGTGCAGATTGGCTCATGATGGCGGTGGGTCGCAAGCCGGACAACATGGCCGGTTACTGCGGGTCAGTCCAGGAGGTAGAATAATGCAGAATGGTAGCAGACCCTTATGGTTTTCTACTGCCCTTTTTGCCTGATCAGGAAACATCATGAGCTACTGCGTATTCGTTGCCCAATTGCCGCCAGAGACCGCCTCCGCCCATAAACAGTACCACGACGAGCGCTATGGCTTTCCGGTGGAAGATGATAACGAGCTGTTTGGCCGGCTGGTGCTGGAGATCAATCAGGCGGGCCTGTCTTGGTCAACCATTCTGAACAAGGAAACGGGCTTTTTGCAGGCCTATGACAACTTTGATATTGATACCGTTGCCGCCTACGATGATGCCGATCGCCAGCGGCTGCTGGCCGATGCGGGCATCATTCGCAACCGCCTGAAAGTAAACGCGGCCATTCATAACGCCCAGGTTGTGCAATCGCTGCAGCAGGAGCATGGCTCATTCAAGGCCTGGCTGCAACAGCATCACCCCATGAGCAAGGAACAATGGGTACGTTTGTTTCGCAAGACATTCAAATTCACGGGCGGGGAAATCGTGGGCTCTTTTCTGATGAGTATTGGCTATCTGCCGGGCGCGCACGATGAAGACTGCCCGGCTTACCAGCGTGCCCTGAAAGCGGGCGCCGTCTGGCAGCAGCAAGCGGTAGAAAATGACGATGCAAGGTGACGCTGCGGCAGACTACGAGTGACAACGCTTCGCCGTACAGCCGCAGTAGGATGCCAGGCGCTATTGGACCGACCGGGCCGCAATACCAACGATCGAATATCAGGTCAGCATTGCTGCACGCGCCGCCCCCAGTAGCGGCTGCGCAGCGTGTCGTAAACCAGATTGTAGATATACGCATAGGGCAGATAGAACAGGATCAGCCCGATATCCAGCACCAGCGCTTCCCACAATCCGATATTCAGCCACCACATGACAAATGGAATAGCCATGACCAACAGGCCAAGCTCAAAGCCAATGCTGTGCCAGATCCGCGTGATCAGCGTCTTGCTTTTGCCGCTTGCGGCCAGAAAGCGATCGAACATGGCGTTGTAAACCATATTCCAGATCAGCGCCATAATGGCGATCACAACCGTCACTACCCCCATGTCGGTCATGGAGTGGCCCGACAGCACGGCGGCCAGCGGGGCCGATAAGCCAATGGCCAGCACTTCAAAAATAAGGGCGTGCAGGAATCGCTCAAGAACCGTCTTGTTCTTTTCCTGACTCGTTGTTGTTTGTTGCATTATTGTCTGCCAGAACCGTTTTTATGTTTGGGGCGCACCAGCGTGCTTTGCCCGAACAGGCTGCGCACCAGATCCAGCGCCACTTCGGCGGTCTGATTGCGGACATCCAGTGCCGGGTTGAGTTCGACAATATCGAGCGAAGCCATGCATTCGGTATCGGCAATCATCTCCATGCACAGCTGCGCTTCCCGATAATTGGGCCCGCCGCGCACGGTGGTGCCTACCCCGGGCGCAATATCCGGATCAAGAAAGTCCACATCGAAGCTCACATGCAAATGGGTGTTTTCATCCAGCCCGTGCAAGGCCTGTTCCATGGTATGCCGCATGCCATGCTCGTCAATGAAACGCATATCGAACACTTCTATGCCCTGCTGATGAATGAATGTTTTCTCACCTTCATCCACACTGCGAATGCCGATCTGGCGCAGCATATCGGCCTGCAATGCCGGCACCTGGCCAGCCATTTCAACAAGTTCGCGCGGTCCGTGCCCAAACAGGCACGCTACCGGCATACCATGGATATTGCCGCTGGGTGTCAGATCGGCTGTATTGAAGTCGGTATGCGCGTCCAGCCACAGCACTCGCAGTTTGCGGCCCTGTTCCCGGCAATAGCGCGATACGGCAGCAATCGACCCCACCCCAAGGCAGTGGTCGCCACCCAGCATGATGGGGAACCGCCCCTGGCAAAGCTCCGCATAAAGCGCATCATGCGCCAGTTGGTTCCAGGCGATGACCTGTTCCAGATGCCGGTAACCTGCCTGCGGCGGCAACC
>JBOIGK010000401.1:0-6137 GCA_050742695.1 Advenella sp.
CTTTATAACCCGCATGCGGGTTTGCAACGGGATTGATTGCAATTTCGCCCGTTTGCCCAAGCAGCAGATGATGGCCGTCTGGTTTCTGACGAATAATCAATCGCGTTCCCAGCATGCCAGACGCCCCGGGGCGATTTTCAACCACCACCGTTTGGGCCAGGGCCTTGCCCAGTGGCTCTGATAGCATTCTGGCAAATAGGTCGCCCTGTCCTCCTGGCGCATATGGCACCGTAACCGATATGGGCATGGCAGGATAAGCACGACCGGCGGCGCCAGCGACACGCGCTAGCGGCAACATCAGGAGTGCGCAGCCACTTTGCAAAAAGCGTCGCTTGCTCATTGCCGGTTGTTGCTTATTCATATTTTCACCTTCATCTTGTCCAACGCAATAACCTGTCACCCGGGCCGGGCCGGAACGGACCCGCCCGATCCAACATCGTGTCAGTCGGCATCGCGCAACATTTTCAACCGTTCAAGAAACGCCTGACGGATATGGTTTTTCGCCGCAGTGCTGGCCGCTTGCGGATCGCGGTCACGGATGGCAGCCAGGATTTGTTGATGCTCCGCCACGGCCTTTTGCGCCCGTTGAGGCGACTGCAATGTACTGCGGCCAAGCAAAAACGTTGTATCAGAGATCGATTGCAGCGTGCGAATCAAATGCTGGTTATGCGCGGCGCCATAGATAGCTTCGTGAAACTGCAGATTCATTCTGACCGGATCGCAGTCGGGCTGTTCACTCTGCTCCAGAATCGATTGCATATTGTCGATTTCAGCATCGGTTGCGTGACGCGCGGCAAACTCCGCAGCGGCGCCCTCGAGTACTTCGCGCATGGCATAAAGCTCTGTTACACCCTGCTTGTCGATTCGGGTGATGACCAGGCCACGACGAGGCTCATGAGTGAGCAACCGTTCATCCTCCAGCCGCTTGAGCGCCTCCCTTACCGGCGTACGGCCCATGCCAATCAGCTTGGAAATTTCCATTTCGCGCAAGCGTGCATCGCTGCTGAAAAATCCGCTAAGGATTTTCTGCTTGATATCCCGATAGGCTGCATGAAACTGAGTATTGTCTTTGGATATAGGCATGGTGGTTTTCGCTCAACTAACGTTTCGATATGAAATACACGGCGCCTTGCCTGCATTGCCCGGCGCGCTATGATTTCGGTATTGTATCGACAACCGATCGCCACATCGTCAATTCCTGCTTCAGCATTTTGCCGAAATCACCCGGTGTGCCAGTCACAACGTTGGCCCCTTCGTGCTTCAGGCGATTGCTTATCAGCCGGCCTTGCGCAATTTTGTTCGTTGCTGCGTTAAGCTTTTGTACGACCGGCTCGGGAAGACCTGCCGGGCCCAATACGCCCCACCAGGTCTTGATATCAAAATCCTTCACACCCGACTCCTGCAATGTTGGCACCTCAGGGAACAAGGGCGAACGTTTTTCGGAAGTCATCGCAAGCAACTTGACCTTGTCTGCCTTTACCTGTTCGAGCATCGTAGGCATGGTCGCAAAAAAAGCCTGCACACGCCCCGCGATCAGGTCCAGTGTGGCCGGACCACTGCCCCTGTATGGCACGTGCGACATTGTTACGCCCGCGCGCTGTGTAAATAAGGCACCCGACAAATGATTGATACTTCCCGGACCTGCAGAGCAATAGTTCACGCCGCCCGGATCAGATTTTGCCTTTTCGATCAGCTCACCCACTGTGTTGAGCCCAAGGGATTTGTCCACCACCAGCATCAATGGACCACTACCCAACTGTGCAATCGGTGTGAAATCCTTGATTGGGTCATAAAGCTTGCTTTGCTCCCAGGCTGCGTTCGTAGCGAACGTAGAAGTGGCAAACAGCAGCGTATAGCCATCCTTTCGGGCCTGAGCCACCCTGGCCGCGCCAATGGAGCCTCCGCCACCGCCACGGTTTTCCACCACGATAGTCTGGCCCAGTGCCTGGCCTAGTTCGGCAGCAAATTCCCGGGCAATACTGTCTGTACCGCCGCCAGCAGCAAACGGAACAACAAGTGTGATTGGCTGTTCTGGCCAGATATTCGGCGTTTGCGCCAAAGCGTTGCTGCCCCCCAAAGCTAAAAGCACGGCAGCATACGATGCCAGCCAACGGCTTGTATTCATCCCTTTCTCCTGTGTGTTTTATTTAAATATATTTATGTATACAAAAATATATTTAAATGAATGATACACGAACTCCAGAAAGCGTGTAAAGGGGAAATGATAATGTAACCGTGGAGGAGATCGGGCGGAGTCAGGACGATGGAACGTGCATGGCGTTTTAGCCAGGCCGGCGACAATGTTTGTTCAAAACCGCATGCCCTGCGGCTCAAACCATTCCACAAGCGCATTTACAAATGCCCGAGTGCGGGCAGACAGGTTCTGCCGGGTGGGATAGACCGCCATGACATTGGCAGGCGGCAGGCTCCACTCTTGCATCACCCGCCGCAAACGTCCAGATTCAAGATAAGGTTTCGCATCCCATTCAGATCGCATCAAAATGCCGTGTCCATCCAGCGCCCAGGCTAGTGCCGATTCGCCGTCGTTGGTGCTGAGCAATCCGCGCACTTTGACAGTTTCGCTGCGATTGCCCATAGTCAGGCGCCAGGTGCCGAAAGTCTCGTCGTTTTCCCGGATGACAATGCAGCGATGCGTGCGCAGTTGCGCCGGATGGGCCGGCATACCCGCGCTCTCAAGATACCTGGGAGAGGCGCAAAGTATGCGACGATTCAAGGCAATGGTTCTTGCCGTCAGGCTGGAGTCGCGCTGTTCGCCAAAACAAATCGCAACATCAAAACCGTCCTGGACCAGATTAACCGGACGATCGCTCAATTGCATTTGTATTTCAACCTCAGGATTGTCACGCTGGAACTGCGAAACCAGGGGGACGATATAGCGTCGCCCAAAGCCCAGGGTGGCGTGAACACGCAGCAGGCCGCGCGGAGCGGCACGGCTGCCCACCAGCGTCTGCTCAAGCATTTTCAGTTCGTTGAGCAGATGATTGCCCTGCGCCAGATAAGATTCTCCTTCCACTGTAAAACTGATCCGGCGCGTGGTGCGGTTCATGAGCCGGACACCCAGGCGCAGCTCCAGCGCAGCAAGACGCTTGCTTACGGTAGACGGGGTAACACCGAGTTCCTGCGCAGCACGCGCCAGCGTCGCATGTCTGGCCAGCAAAACGAAAAATCCGAGATCAGAATAGGAATCCATGCAATTGCAGTATTCAGGTGTCGATTTCAATTGAAATTTATGCTTCATTATATCCCTGAGGGAAATAATAAATTGAATTAAGTGACATTATGTCCGCAAAGAAGCGGATTAGAATAAGCCTTCGTGTCAGACAAATGCTGAGACGGCAACACCACATTCAAAATAATTCCAGGAGACAAACAATGCGCAGGATTACCCCGTTACGCCAACTGCTTATAGGTATGGCATTTGTTTTGCCCGCAACCTGTCTGGCACAGTCCTTTCCGGAAAGGCCGGTCAGGCTTATCGTCCCGTACGCACCCGGCGGCAGTGCAGATATTGCTGCCCGTCTGATTTCCGATGATTGGGCCAAGGCCCTGGGGCAGCCCGTCGTCATCGAGAACAAGGCCGGAGCAGGCGGCAATATTGGCGTGGACCTGGTCAGCAAGGCTAAGCCAGACGGCTACACCATAGGTTTGCAGACAGTGTCACTGGCCATCAACCCTGCGCTATATCCGCGCATGCCTTACGACACGCTCGCGGATCTGGATCCGATTGGCATGGTTGCCACCTCCCAGCACGTACTGGTCGTGAACAATAAACTATCGGCCAAAAACGTCAAAGACCTGATCCGTGATGCCAAAGCCAACCCAGGAACACTCCAATATGGCTCAGCCGGCACAGGCAGTACTTTTCACATGGCCGCCGAGCTGTTCAAGTCGGTCTCGCAAACCAACATCACTCATGTGCCCTACCGGGGCGGTGGCCCGGCTTTACTGGACACAATTGGCGGACATGTGCAATTGAGCTTCCCCGTCCTTTCAGCTGCCTTGCCACAAGTTCAGGGAGGCCAATTGCGACCCCTGGGCGTGACCGGTCCCAAACGCTCCCCGCTGATGCCCGACGTGCCCACCATTGCCGAAGCCGGGTTGCCCGACTACAGTTTCGAGACCTGGTTCATGGTGTTTGCCCCTGCTGGCACACCCAAGAGCCTGATTGAAAAACTGAACGCCACACTCAATGCCACATTGAACAAACCTGAACTGAAGCAACGCATGACCAAGGAAGCGTTTGATCCCGCACCGTCTACCACCGCCCAGGCACGCCAGCTCCTGACCAGCGACATGAAAAAATGGGCATCGCTGATCAAGGCCAGCGGCATCAAGGCCGACTAAACCGGTACCCTGTCTGAAGAAATGAAATGACTGCAAAAACCCTTTACCAAAAACTGCTCGACTCGCATACCGTAGCCACGCTGGATGAGCAGAATATTCTGCTCTATACCGACCTGCATCTGATGAATGAGTACACCAGCCCACAAGCCTTTTCCGGCTTGAACGACAAAGGACTGCCCGTGCCTTTGCCCGGACAGAACGTCGCCGTCGTCAGTCACATTATTCCCACCCATGCGGTCAAGAACCGGATCATCGCAGATCCGGCCTCTGCCTTGCAGGCCAGCAACCTCAAACGCAACTGTGATATGCACGGCATCCCCCTGTTTGACACCAATGATCCGTTGCAGGGAATCGAGCATGTAGTCAGCCCCGAACACGGCATGATACGCCCGGGCATGGTCGTTATCTGTGGCGACAGCCATACCACCACCTACGGGGCGCTGGGTGCGCTGGGCTTTGGCATTGGCACCTCCGAAGTGGAACATGTGCTTGCTACGCAAACGTTGGTGTACCGCCTGGCCGGCAATATGAGAATAGATGTCCAGGGTAAATTGCCCATTGGCTGCACCGCAAAAGATTTGATTTTGATGATCATCCGTTATATCGGCGCCCAGGGCGCCCGCGGATACGTGATCGAATTTTGCGGTACGGCCATCAGCGCGCTGTCCATTGAATCACGCTTCACGTTGTGCAATATGGCCGTAGAGGCTGGGGCGCGAGGAGCGCTGATCGCCCCCGATCAGCGTGCCATTGATTACGTACTGGAACGGGCCACCGATATTTCACTCGACATGCGCGAGCACGCTCTGGCGCACTGGGCGACCTTGTTCAGCGATGACAATGCTGTATTTGACGTCACGCATCACTTTGACGCAGGCGAGGTTGCGCCTTACGTGACCTGGGGAATCAGTCCTGATCAGGCCATTTCCATAGAAGAGCTAATCCCTGGCCACGATCATCATGATCATCCAGAGACCGGCGTCCAGTCTTACACCGCACAGGCGCTTGAATATACCGGTCTGACCTCTGGTACATCGCTGCTCGGTACGCCGATACAGCACGTTTTTATCGGCTCCTGTACCAATGCCCGTATCGAGGATCTGCGTGAAGTGGCGCAGATCGTACGGCAACGTCACGTTGCAGATGGCGTTCGCGCCATGGTCGTACCTGGCTCCGGCGCGGTGCGCCAACAGGCAGAGGCTGAGGGCGTTGCACAGATACTGATTGATGCCGGTTTTGAATGGCGTCAGCCCGGTTGTTCGATGTGCCTTGCCATGAATGATGACGTTCTCAGCTTCGGACAGCGCTGCGCCTCTACCACCAATCGCAATTTTGAAGGTAGGCAGGGCCGCGGTGCAATCACCCATCTGATGAGCCCGGCCATGGCCGCTGCTGCTGCAATCACAGGCGTCATTACCGATGTACGTAAGCTGGATCAACCGGAGAGTCTCCATGACTGAACAACATGTCATCTCGGGCGTGGCTGCCCCAATCCCCCAGCCCAATCTTGATACCGATCAGATCATGCCCAAGCAGTTTTTGCGCGGTATAGACAAAAAAGGGCTGGATAAAGGTCTGCTTTACGACATGCGATTTGACCGGCAGGGTCAGCGGATTGATCAGTTCGTTCTGAACCGTAACGAGTACGCCAAAGCAAATATCCTGGTGGGCGGCGCCAATTTCGGTTGCGGCTCCAGCCGGGAGCATGCCGTATGGGGCCTGAGCCAATTCGGCATACAGGCTGTCATTGCATCCAGCTTTGCAGAGATTTT
>JBOIGK010000402.1:0-3968 GCA_050742695.1 Advenella sp.
CCATAGCCGTTTTCCGCGGCATGATCCAGTAATTGGCGCATAGAAACGAGTGCCATGTAACGATCTCCTGAAATTGAAAAATATCTGAACAGCCACTATTTTAAGTGGGAAACCGCATATAAGGCGCAGGAACCCGGCTTTTTACCAAATTTACCAATTGTGACATCACAACTGTCACACTTTGGGCTCGCGCCGTGCCGATTTTGGCCTGAAGGCCGCGACAACATCGTCTCGGGTCTCTATATATGGACCGCCGATCAGGTCAATGCAATAAGGCACGGCGGCAAAGATGCCCGGCACTTTTACTTTGCCCTGTTCATCGCGCAAGCCTTCCAGGGTTTCCTGTATGGCTTTGGGCTGCCCCGGCAGATTAATAATCAGCGCAGCATGGTCGGCAACTTCGCGGATGACAGCGACCTGTCGGGACAGGATGGCGGTCGGGACAAAGGCCAGGCTGATCTGACGCATTTGTTCCCCGAAACCAGGCATTTGCTTGCTGGCCACAGCCAGCGTTGCTTCGGGAGTAACGTCGCGCCGAGCCGGGCCCGTACCACCGGTGGTGAGCACCAGATCGCATCCCTGCTGATCCACCAGTTCGATCAGCGTATCAGAAATGGTTTGCTGCTCATCGGCAATCAGCCTGGGGCAGGTGCGAAACGGCGATTGCAGGACACGCTCCAGCCAGGCCTGCAGCGACGGGATGCCTTTGTCCTCGTAGACACCGGATGTTGCCCGGTCCGAGACGGAAACCAGCCCGACAATGAGTTCGTCCGGATGCGTTCTTGTTATTGCAGTTGTGTTCATTTCAATCCTGATACCTGATAACGACGATTCTGCAGGCATGGCAGAAGTTCGCGAACTTCTGCAATACGTTGCGATGACAGGGTATGGACGGCCAGGCCCGGGTCGGCGGTGGCAGTGGCCAGTACCATGCCCAGTGGATCCACGACCATGCTCAGTCCGCAATTGCGTGGCGCAGTCTGCCCCGATGCCAGCACGTAACTGGTGTTCTCAATGGCGCGGGCCCGCAATAGAATTTCCCAGTGATTTTCCTTGAGTGGTCCGGCAAGCCAGGCCGCACTCACCGACAGCACATCGGCCCCCTGGTTAATGAGCGCGCGGGCCAGTTCCGGAAAGCGCAGATCATAGCAGTTGATCAGACCAACCCGAAACCCTTTGATATCGAACAGACCCAGCTCGGCGTTTTCTTCGGTGAAACTGCCGGGCCGCACTTTGTCCGACTCCTTGAACTTGAATGCATCATAGACATGCATTTTGGTATAACGAAGCACCTGCGCGCCGGTATTGTCAAGAACCAGTAGCTGATTGGTCACCCGTTCATCGCCGGGCTGGTCTGCCAGGCTCAGTACACCAACCACGATATGCATGTCGTGGTCACGCGCCAGATCCTGCATGTAGCGGATAAAGGCAGGAGAGTTGTTGCCGGCCGTCTCGCGCAATTGCGGCAGCGGCGAGCCAAAAGAACACATAGACGCCTCCGGCAGGACCAGCAGTTGCACGCCCTGCTGTGCCGCCTGGGTTACCAGGGTATGGATATGTTCCTTATTGGGTTCGATCTCGTTGACGGCGGCAAACTGGCCGACGCCAACTTTCAGTTGTGAATGAGCTGTATTGGTTTGCATGGAGCACCACTTGATTGGAATGTTTACTCAATTATGCAACAGATCGCATGACCTGTGTCTGGTATTCACAAAGGAGAAAACAACAAGCCAATGATTTTATTTATTGTGAGTTGCGCCTTGTCATTTCGAGTGCGAACCCTGCGCTTTGCGTTACCACTACATTTGTACTTAAAGTGGTTGGTCTACCCTTGTGGGACGCGTGCACCATCCATGCTGAAATAGCACCCTCTTGCGAAAAAAATATCGCTGATGAAACTTTTATCTGCTACGGTATTGTGTCTTTTGCCGGTGCTCGGGTTCCTGCGTATTCAAAACGCTTAACCATCTTGATGGCAGACCATGGCACTAAATAACCAGTGTGTTCAACACCTGATTTTCCGCCGGGAAACAATCGAGTCTCATAACTTCTATCCCTATAATTTGGCGGCAGTTAACGATCTTCATCGTTTGGATTTTTATTCTAAAATTACCTACTTTCTTAAAATAAAGGGTGATTCTTTACTATGAGCGATGAAAATCTTGTTGAAAACGAAGAAGGGGGCCCACATGAAGGACGTGAAGTTCAATTCATGCTGGCCGGCAAAAAGGAGGTCGCCTTTTTTTGCTACGATTACCCTGAAGAACATTTTCAAGACATGCGAAGATGCATCGATGATGGATTATTTGAAACCATAAAATTCGGCGCCGAGGAAAATTTCAACCTGCTAGCGCAGACTCCCGGGGCACTCGACTGGGCCAGAGAACATTTAGGGGATGGTCCCTACGAACATCTCGTAGTCTACGTGCCTGGCGCAAGAGACAAAGCATTAAGATTTATTGAACTACAAAAATGCGCTTCTAAATATGGTTACATAGAATCGGTGGAACGAGAAATCGGAAATATCCTGGGATATTCACAGGAAAGCACCGACCGTTATATTAAGAAGCTAAAACAGCGATATCCGAATCTGCGTCAGTTTCCTCCAGACAGCAACGAATGAGACCCGATCAGGGCTGCTGTCCTAGTTGCGGCCGCAACTGCGCTCCGCGTATGTTGACGCGCACCCGATCCTGCGTTTGGTCGTTGCCGTCGCGCGCTTCAATCAAATGGCTGCCCGGTAGGGGATACCAGGCAAAAGGATTGGCATCGCCCACAAAACGACCGTCCACGTACCAGCGTACGGTTGCGTGCCTGCCACCGGCCGGTGTCGTGGTCAATAGCTGCAGGCGTTGATTGTCTGCCGGGATATCCGGATCTAGAGCGATAATGGTACCGTCGGCCGGCGTACGAATGACCCTGCGCCCGGAAGCGGGTGCCGCGGCGGAAGCAGCCAGCGCGATGCGCGACATCTCGGTGCCCGGCAGAAAATATTCGGTTCGCGCTGCTTCAAGATTATTTTCAAATGTGATATCCGACTGCGCCAGCCCGGTCGGCATGGCTGGAGGATGGCTGGGCTGCTCCCGATGAAGATAACGCATGATGTCATGCCACACCGGCCCTGCACCGGTTACTCCACTGACTTCACGCATGCTGGCGCCGGTACTGTTGCCAACCCAGACGCCGACCGTATAACGCTCAGACCAGCCCACGGTCCAGTTATCGCGCATGTCCTTGCTGGTGCCGGTCTTGACCGCTGTCCAGAAAGGCGTGGAGAGCGCACTATCCAGACCAAAGGTGCGTGCCCGCGCCTGTCGATCCGATAGCATATCTCCCACCAGCCATGCCGCCTGCTCGCTCATGATGCGACTGGCTGGCGGCGCCGCGCCAACACCCCAGTTCACTTCGCTGTACACGCCCTGATTGGCAAGCGCCCGATACGCATTGGTCAGCGACAGCAACGTCACATCGGCGCTGCCCAATGCGAGACTGTAGCCGTAGTAGTCGCCCGATTGCGCCAGCGGCAATCCAAGCTGGCGCAATCGCTGGTGAAAGACATCAGGCGTTACCATCACAAGCAGGCGCACGGCCGGAATGTTCAGTGATGAAGCGAGGGCCGTACGGGCACTGACCCAGCCGCCAAACTGCTTGTCATAGTTTTGCGGCACATATAGCCCATTGCCTGTAGGCAAGTTGACCGCGCTGTCGTCCAGCAGGGAGGCGGCCGTGATCCGGCGCTGCTCCAGCGCCTGAGCGTACAGGAAAGGTTTAAGCGTGGAGCCGGCCTGCCGCATGGCGGCGGCATTATCCACGTAGCGGGCTGTGGCCAGCTCACCGGATGAGCCCACGTAAGCCAGAATGTTACCAGTACGGTTGTCCAGCACGACTGCGGCAGCATCATTGGCATGACTATGGCGAATCTCATGGACCACGCGATTGACAATGCTCTGCACGGTGCGCTGCAGCGT
>JBOIGK010000403.1:0-1544 GCA_050742695.1 Advenella sp.
GTTTCATACGCCACCGCACTGGACAGGCTGCGCGAAGCCATCGAGCGACTGCAAAAAATCCTGTAGTATCCTGGCAAGATGCGCCGCCCGGTTACCGGCGCCTCGTCCCCCGGGCCTTGTTTATTGATATTTGCCCAGGTTACGCTTAAGCGCAATACCCGACTCGAGCGCGATGCGACGCCGCTCGGCCTGGACCTTATCGCCGTAACCGCCATCATTGGGGCCAATCGCGCCCACGTAACAACCCAGCCCCCGATCCACGGAACCGCGCCGCGCAATGCAATCGTGAAGAATTTTGGCGCCCACCTGGATATTGGCTACGGGGTTGAGCGCAGACAATACGCCGCCGTGAAACACATCGAATTTCTCGGCATGCACGTTGGGCATCACCTGCATGAGCCCCTGCGCGCCCACATGGCTTTCCGCAAACGGATTGTAGCGTGACTCGATCGCAATGACTCCAAGCATCAAAATTGGATCCAGTTGCTGCTTTTCTGCGACCGAATAGACCACGCGGATCAGCGCGCCGGTCACGTTACGGGCAATTCTGAACTTGCGCGCGACATACTCGCGCAACGCCAGCGCCTGGCTGTTGCTTAAGCCGGGAACGGTGAACTGGCTGTCTGAAATACCAAGATTGGCAAAAAAGCCCTCGTCCGTATAATCGAGCTCTCTGGTCAGCGCCGTGTTGTGCTGCTGCTCTGGTGATGTGGCCGGCGGCGGCACCAAATCGCCCGTGCGCACATGCGGCGAATTGAAGATGGTGAGCAGGTCCTTGTCGGACATAACCGTGCTGTCGGGCATCAGCGCATTCAACGACGCCTGGTGAATGACCCTGATTTGGTCGCGGATGGCCGGTAAAAGCGCCGCCGCCAGTACGGCAACAAGCACGGCAATCCCCAGATAGGAGACCATCAGATGGATAATATCGAGCGCAATCCGATAAACGGAGCCGAAATAGCGGGAAGCAACAGGGCGGGTTGTCGCAGAATTCATGTATGACAAAGTCCGGATCGCCTCACGCAAGGGTCCGGAGAGATTTGAGGAAATTTACTATACCTCAGTTTTGACTGGCCCGCACCCTCCTCTGCCTTTCTCCTATAATGCACTATCTGAGTCATCAATAGGCTGTCTATCGTGAAATATGCGGATCTGCGGGATTTTCTAAAGCAACTGGAAAAACGGGATAATCTCAAATCCATTCAAGTGCCGGTACAAACCCGGTTGGAAATGACCGAAATCAGTGACCGGGTGCTGCGCGCCGGCGGCCCGGCCCTGCGTTTCGAACAGCCCGTACACCAGGGACGCACGTCGGACATTCCGGTGCTCACCAATCTGTTTGGCACCCCTGAACGCGTGGCTTGGGGCATGGGCGCAGAATCGGTCAGCGCCTTGCGCGATACAGGTACACTGCTGGCCAGCCTGCGCGAGCCCGAAGCGCCAAAAGGCATCCGCGAAGCGATCGGGACCGTGTCCATGCTCAAGTCCGCACTGTGGGACATGGCGCCGAAAATGCAGCGCCATGCGGCGTGTCAGGAGATTAT
>JBOIGK010000404.1:0-4979 GCA_050742695.1 Advenella sp.
GATCTGTCCCTGGGCAACTCGGTTCTTGAATACCAGCACGACGGCAAGTGGCAATCGCGCATGCCATTAATTGATCTGGCCGTCACATCCCCGCGACCCGGTGAACGACAGCTGTGGCGCGAGCGCATTGTGCGACAGCTGTTTGCTGAACACCTGGCGCCGCTGTGGGCAGCTCTGAGCGCGGCCTCGGGCGTATCACCCAAAATTCTATGGGAAAACATGGCGGTGCGTATTTATTCACAATACGAACGGCATATGATCGCCAGCGCCGGGCAAGACAAACAGGCCCGTATTCAGGAAGATTTTGACTATTTGCTGCATGCACCCGCCTCTGTTTTCGGCGTAAAGGACAACCCACTTGCCCAATATCATTTTGCGCACACGCGGTGTGACGACAAGCTGATCAGGATCCGCAAGACTTGCTGCTTTTACCTTCGGGCAACCACGCCGCCCGAGTACTGCTCGGTATGTCCGCTGACGTACAACAGAAAAGCGAAAAGCTGAATCCCGACGCCAGGCTCGTCACAGCAGATTATCGCCTTATCCCTATTTCAATCGCAAGTAGCGGATTGTCAGATCGCAAAGCGCTGTCTACACTTTATCTATTGTCATCACTGCCAATAAAATAACGCATATGTCATTGAACGGCCGGGCTTTGTTCTGCTCTCATGCAAACGGTCTACGCGCGCTGGCGCCAGCATCTCTATCGGGGGTCCGGATCTCCAGTGGCAGCGCCCCGGTCTGCGCGCGAAGGCTGAGCCCGCTGCATCCACGCATTGGAGCAACAAATGGATAAGAGCGAACTGGATCAATACGAAAGGGATAAGTACAAAATGGATAAAGGCGAATCGGCTAAACCTGACGCAGCCTATGCCGCCACAATCAATAACGCAGACTGGCAGGCACTCGAGTGCTCGCTTAATGACTGCGGCAATGCAATCGTGCCTGGTCTGTTGACCGCAGCACAATGTGAAGCGCTGGCGGGGGGTTACGATCGGGAGCAAGACTATCGCAGCCGCATTGTCATGGCCCGTCATGGATTTGGCCGCGGAGAATATAAGTACTTCGCCTACCCTCTACCGGCATTGCTGGATCAGCTACGTCATCTGCTCTATCCACATCTGGCGCCGATCGCCAATCGCTGGAGTCGCCACCTGAATATGACTGCGCATTATCCACCCGCACTGGATACGTTCCTGGACCAATGCCATGCGGCCGGCCAGACCCGTCCCACTCCGCTGATCCTGCAGTATGGCCCGGGCGACTATAACTGCCTGCACCAGGACCTGTATGGCGACCATGTTTTTCCTTTGCAGGTGGCGATTCTGCTGTCCGCGCCAGATCGCGATTTTACAGGCGGCCAGTTCGTCATGACGGAAACCGCCGCAGCCAGCCAGCGCGCCGAAGTAATTCCGCTGCAGCAAGGCGATGCGCTTATCTTCACCGTCAACCACCGACCGGCACCTGGCAAACGCGGTGGCACACGCAAAGTCGCCATGCGTCACGGCGTGAGCGTCGTGCATAGCGGCAGGCGCCACACCCTGGGGGTCATTTTTCATGATGCCCGTTAAGCAAATTTCCAGAGACGTACCACCCATGACCCCTCTCAACCAAATAGATCAACTGAACTGGACAAGCATCGCGACCGACCTGGGCAGCGAAGGCTATGCCCTGCTCCCCGGGTTGTTATCTGCGGCGCAGGCTGATGCCCTGACCAGCCAGTTAAGCTACCAATTGAGTCAGATAAACGACCTGGCCCTGCGCAACATATCGTTGCCCCGGCGTGAACCGGGCCACGGCCAATTGTTCTTTTTTGACGATAAACTGCCCGAGGTGCTTGCTGTTTTGCGTACGCAGCTCTATCGCCATCTGGCGCCCATCGCCAATCGCTGGAACAAAATACTGGAGCTCGGTTACCGCTATCCCGCCACACTGGATAGTTTTCTACAGGCTAATCACGATGCCGGTCAGAACCGACAACTGTCGCATCTGTATCGATTGCAGGAATCGGACTATATCGCCCTGCATCAACATCACGACGGCCAACTGGTGTTTCCATTACAAGCAGTGCTGCTGCTCAGCGAACCGGGGCAGGATTTTCGCGGCGGCGAACTGGTCATGACAGAACAGCGCCCGCGCATGCAATCGCGCCCCATTGTCCTGTCGATGCGGCAGGTTGATGTCGCCATCCTGAGCACAGGCCAGCGTCCTTTCAAGGGAAGCCACGGCTTTTACCGCGTCAATACGAAACATGCTATCAGCCGCGTACGCAGCGGCCAGCGCATTGGGCTGGAACTCTTTTTCCACCATGCGCCCGGAGACGATCAGAGGGATACATATGAACAGGGCTCGCTACTGGACACTGACCGGACCAGAAGGCAAACCGTGGCATAGCATGCGCCCTGGCAAACTGGGCGGGCACAGGCGCAGCAAAATCTATGGATGCCTGGATTGTCGCGCCGCCCTGCAGGCCATCGCGCGTGGGGGTTATGTGAAACATCGCGTGTTTTTTGCCGATGAAGCAACGGCCATCGCTGCCGGGTACCGGCCCTGCGCGGTATGCCTGCCGATTCAGTACGCCAGATGGAAGGCTGCACAGCGGTAATTGGCCAACTGAAATAGTCGCGTACCCTATTGCATTTGCAGATTCGCAGCACCAACCGTATCGGCCCACAAATGCTGCTGATCATTGATAAAAGTCGCAAACTCCTCTGGCGTGTTCCCACCAGGGGTACCACCGAGCGATTTGAATCGTGAAACGATATCGTCGCTGCGCAGCGCATCTTTGGCGGCCTGTTGAATTTTACTGACTATATCATCTGGCGTGCCGGCTGGCGCTATCAAGCCAAACCAGGCATTGACGACCATATTATCAATACCCGCTTCCTTCATGGTGGGTACATCCGGCAACTGTTCCGAGCGCTTATCGCCTGTGACGGCCAGGGCCCTGAATTTACCTGACTTGATAGACGGTATGGAGCTAGGCAGGTTATCAATCATGAACGTATATTGATTGCCCAGCAGACCTGATACCGCCGGCCCTGCACCTTTATAGGGAATGTGCTGTGCCGTCTGTTTGATCCTTTGCAGGAACATCTCTGCTGAAAGATGCGGAGACTGCCCCTTGCCCGACGATCCGAATGTTCTGCGCGCTTCATCGGCAGCAAGATAAGCAACCAGTTCAGATACCGATTTGACCGGCGTCTCGCTGTTGACAACCAGCACGTTCGGCACCGAAATGACAAGCGTAACGGCCTTGAAATCTTCCTTTTTATAAGGCAACGTTTTGTACAGGCTATAGTTGATTGCATTAGGTCCCACATTGCCCATGCCCAGCGTGTAGCCATCAGGCTTGCTGCGCGCCAGGGCCTGCGAACCGATAATGCCCGCCGCGCCGGCTTTGTTTTCGACCACCACCGTCTGGCCCAGTGTTTTGCTCATTTTTTCGCCCACCAGCCGGGCCGAAATGTCTGTTGTCCCGCCGGGCGCCGCGGGCACAATAATCGTGATGGGCTTTTCCGGCCAGGCTGCGCTGGCGGTACCTGCCAATAGCAAGGTTGCCAGTATCCCACCTGGAATGGACTGTAAAAATTTCATTCGTGTCTCCCGACTGTAGGTTCGATTTATGCAATCAGCGTAGCGGCTAAAGGGCAGATCCGCCATCTGTGATTCATGAAGGCATGCTTCAGCACCGTTTAATACCGATTTACCCGTAGATGCCGAAAGTTGGCTCTGTATCGACAGTCCGCTTCAATCATGCGTGTCACCTGAGCACGCGAGCTGCTTACTGTTTCTTCTGCGTGCTTTGACCGCCCTGTCGAGTCAGGACCAGCACATCGCTTTGGCCATCCTGTACTACTTCGTCGCGTTGATTGATCAATTGGAAGCGACGGGCGATTTTCCCGCTGTTGCCGCTTTTACCCAGTTCGGTAGACAGAATGGTCAGTTTCAAATGAATGGTGTCATTTACCAGCAACGGCCCCAGAAAATTCCAATTGCGATAGCCAAGCATGGCAATCACCGAATCATGAAATATCCCCATTTCATGCATCATGCCAGTGCTGACTGCCATTCCCAACACGCCATGTACAACGCGCTGGCCAAACCGGGTCGATTTGGCAAACTCCATATCAGCATGAATCGGATTCCAGTCGCCGGAGATCATGGAAAACATGGTCAGATCCGTTTCGGTAATCGTTCGGCCACCGCTCCCAAAGGTCTGGCCTTCGTTGAAATCTTCAAAGTAATATCCGCTCATCGATTTATCCTAATGTTTCCTGTGCCATTTCTCTTAATTTGCGGCGCTGAATCTTGACCCCGTTTGAACTCATGGTTGTAGGAAAAGCGTCTATTTCCCAAATGCGAACCGGTAACTTGAAGGCAGCGATCGACTGCCCAAGACGGGTGCGCAACGCATTTTCGTCAAATGCGCACCCTTTGCTGGCAATAACAAAGGCAACACATCGATTCTGCCCGTCCACTTCCACGCCCACAACCTGGGCATCATCCACACCAGCCTGCAACTTGAGCACATCTTCAATTTCGGCCGGATTAACCAGAAAACCGGCCAGACGAATCGCATCCCCCTGACGGGTTTGATAGACAAGACTTCCGTCTTCCCGCAAGTAGCCCAGATCCCCGGTGCAGAAATACCCTTCGGCATCAACTACCTGATCAGTTGCGGCCTGATTGTTCAGGTAACCAACAAAATTGGTATCAGCATAAATCTCAATGACCCCGCTTTTGCCTGTACCCAGCAATTGACCGGTCTGTGGATCACGAATCCGCAGGCGCGCCTGCGGATTGGCCGGTATGCCACCAGGCTGAAGTCTTTCGTTCAACGGCATGTCGGGCGACTGCAGTGAAAACAACGCCTGAACCTCGCTGGATCCGTACAGGCCATACATCGGTATTTTTCTATCCCACGCCTTTTTACCGAAGCGATCGAACCCTGCATGAAACGCAGCAAAGCCGAACAC
>JBOIGK010000405.1:0-4189 GCA_050742695.1 Advenella sp.
GGAGCGCAATAGCGGTGACGAAGACAATCCGCGGATTCTGGCTGCCTTCAATGAAAAAACGCCAGATTGGCTATCGTTTTACATGTTTACCTATTTCACGGACCGCGACGGAAAATTTCAATTGTGCGCGCTGGCCGAATCCGGCTTTGACCCGCTGGCGCGCACCACGAAATTTATGCTGACCGAAGAGGCGCATCATATGTTCGTGGGCGAATCGGGCGTATCCCGGGTGATCCAGCGAACCTGCGAGGTAATGAATCAATTGAAAACCGACGATGCCGCGCGGCTTCGCCAGGCTGGGGTGATTGACCTGGAAACCATTCAACGCTATCTGAATTTTCATTTCAGCGTCACCATTGATCTGTTCGGTGCTGACGAGTCCAGTAACGCCGCCACGTTCTACAATACCGGATTGAAAGGGCGCTACGAAGAGACCAAGCGCGATGACGATCACAAATTGTACGATCGTACCTATAACGTGCTGGCCGTGCAGGACGGGCAACTGGCTGAGCGCTCTGTGCCGATGCTGAACGCACTAAACGAAGTGTTGCGCGATGACTATATAAAGGACTCAGTCGGTGGGGTCAATCGCTGGAACAAAGTGATTGAAAAGGCGGGCATTTCGTTTCGCCTGAAGACGCCGCATAAGGCATTTAACCGAAGCATCGGCACGTTGTCGGGCGTATTTGTTTCTCCCGAAGGCACGATGATGTCCGAGGTCGAATGGGTCAGGCGTGAGCGCGACTGGCTGCCGACACATGAAGACCGGGCCTTTGTCGCTTCTCTGATGGGACGCGTCGTGGAGCCGGGAAAATTTGCCAACTGGATTGCGCCGCCGGTCATGGGCATCAATCGACAGCCGGTCGATTTCGAGTATGTGCGATTCAACTGATCGGGGATGCCCGGAAAGGGCATCCGATAATGTGGAAATAGATTTCGGAGGCGGACTGTTATGGCGACGATCGAATTAGCCCAGGTAATAAAAAAACAGCACCTGATTGATCCGGAGATTTGCATACGCTGCAATACATGCGAGGAAACCTGTCCGATTGATGCGATTACGCACGACGGCACCAATTATGTCGTCAAGCCCGACGTTTGCAACCATTGCATGGCCTGTGTGGCGCCTTGTCCGACCGGCGCCATAGACAACTGGCAACCGGTGCATGCAGAAAAAATGTATTCACTCGATGAACAATACGGCTGGGACGAGTTGCCGGCGCCGCTGGCGCTGGATGTGCCGGATATACCGGCAGTTACCGATGCCGGCACGGCTGAAGTGGATGCAGATGCAGATGCGGATGTGGAAGTAACCATCCAGGGCAGCAATTATGTTGCCGGTTCGCAGATTCCTCCCTGGTCAGCGTCGCACAGTTATACGAACCTGTACGGTACGCGCAACGTGGTGACTGCAACGGTGTCAGGCAACTACCGTTTGACAGATGATACGTCCGATAGCGACATTCGTCATGTTGTACTGGATTTTGGCGACGCCCCTTTTCCTGTGCTGGAGGGTCAGTCCATTGGCATTATTCCACCAGGCACTGACGCCGGCGACCGTTTGCATCATGCCCGTCAATATTCGCTGGCCAGCCCGCGCGATGGCGAGCGGCCCCGCTACAACAACGTATCGATCACCGTCAAACGGGTAGTACAGGACTATGATGGCAATGCGGTCAGGGGAATCTGTTCCAATTACGTATGTGATTTGAAGAAGGGAGACAAGGTACAGGTCATCGGGCCTTTTGGCCATACCTTCCTGATGCCGAACCACCCGGGTGCAAATATCATCATGATCTGCACCGGAACCGGCAGTGCCCCCATGCGCGCGATGACCGAGAGGCGCCGGCGCAAGCACCTGGAAGGACAGGGCGATGCACGCGGCAAACTCATGCTTTTCTTTGGCGCCCGCTGCAAGGAAGAATTGCCTTATTTCGGACCGCTTAACAAGTTACCGAAAGACTTTATCGATATTAATTTTGCATTTTCGCGTACCCCGGATCAGCCCAAAAAATACGTGCAGGATGTCATGCGCGAACGCCTGCCCGATCTGCTTGCGCTACTGAAGGACGACGACACTTATATTTATGTCTGCGGTGTCAAGGGTATGGAGTCTGGTGTGCTGGAGGCGTTGCAGGAAGCGGCCACTGCCGGCGGCATGCAATGGTCCGACCTACATGCCACGCTCAGGAAAAAAGGGCGTCTGCATCTAGAGACGTATTGATCGGGTTGGCATAGCGGTACGATCAGCCAGGTCATATGTTGCAGTCGGCCTTTTAGCAACATCTTCTATGCAGCGCTTTATATGGAGTGCCTCGTACGCAGTGTCTTGTAGACGATGGCTTTTATGCCATGATTTTGCTGCAATGCCATTTGTGTTAAGCCGTCTTTTCATCTGGCGTCCTGTCTATGTTTCCTGAGGTTTGCTGAAGGATGGACGCTGGGCACAGGCAGCAGCAGCCCACACCAGCAACACTGCAGGTATTGAGTATACCCAGAACGCAGACAGCAAAGGCAGCAGCAGCCCGGCAGCAAGCGGGCCCGTTCCGGCCCCGATATCACGCCAGACAGAACGAGCGGCAAGGGCGTGAACCCGCTCCGGACCCGGCGTTCGTCGGGCCACGATGGGCGCCAGTAGCGGCAGTTGCAGGGCGCGAAGCACAACAATTGACGTGGCGCAGCTCCATAGCCAGCCCGCACCGAATCCGATCAGGCATATACAGGTCAACAGTGATAGTGCAAGCAGCAGTTTTTCGGCGCCGAATCGTTCTGCAAGCCTGCCGCCTATGGGGCTCAGAACAATTTCACCCAGATAGCGCAGCGCCAGTAAAAGGCCGGCGGTCATGACCGCGCCCTCAGGAAAGAGATCACTGCCCAAATAGGACAGGCCAATAATGAATAGCCCGTCCAGTGTGAATCCTTCAAGAAAAGACCACATATCCAGACTGTTGGGCAGGCTCAGGCCGCGCCGCTTTGGCGGCATGGGATAGGCACGGAATGGAAGGTGACGGGTGACCACGACACCCATCATTGCCGTGGCGGCCAGTATCCAGAAAATGGCGCGGGGCCCGAAGCCATAGGCAAGTAGCGCCGCCAGAGGCAATGCGATGGCCGGTCCCAACGCGATAAAGGCACGGGACCTTCCCGATCGGCGTGAAGCGCCTGTTGCTTCGGCCGTCGCCAATGCCTGCGTTGACAGATTCAGCGCGGCGAAGGCCAACCCCCAGAGCAGTCGCAGTGGCAGTAACGCCCACAGGCCCGTCAGCGTGGCATAGCCGACCGCACACAGGCTGGCCGCGATCACGGCAAGCGTGCAGACCAGGCGATCGCCATGCCTGGCATAAAAGCGTGCGACAAAACCATACCCGGCAATACGGATAAGGCGATTGGCGGCAAGCAATACGCCCGCCTCAACCAGCGATACACCAAACTGTTCCGAGTACATGGGGAGCAACAAATACAGGACAACATCGGTGGGTAAGGCAAGGGCCATGGCGAGCGCGGCATACCGCGAATGCCGGTCAACGGGCGTCTGGACTGGGGAAATAATCATACGGGAATGCTACTGCGCAGTAAGAGATGCGACAAACGATTTTAATTCGCGCCATGTGTTATAAAATTAAACACATGAATACCTCCCTGCCACCCCTCAATGCCGTTCGCGCTTTTGTTGCTGCGGCGCGGCACCAGAGTTTTACACTGGCGGCCAATGAATTGCACATCACCCATAGCGCAATCAGCCATCAGGTGAAGGCGCTTGAATCCTATATGGGTGTGCGTCTGTTCGACCGACGCATCCGACAGGTCAGTCTGACGCTAGAGGGCTTGCGGTTTTTCACACAGGCCGATGCGGCGCTCAAACAAATCGCCAATGCTGCACAATCGGTCATGAGTCAGACGCCTGAACGGGTGGTCAGAATAAATGTCCGTCCTTCATTTGCGGTACGCTGGCTGATTCCCCGGCTGCCCGAGTTCATCGCGCAATACCCCGGTATTGAGCCGCACGTGCTCACCACGACGTTACCGCCCGAGTCGGCCGGCGAGTTTGACATTTCCATCCGTCGGGGCCTCAAAGGATGGTCGGATGCGATGCAGGTGTCGCCGTTTATTGAAGATGACGTATGTCTGGTCATGTCTGCCGCTTCCCAGGCAAGGTATTGTGTTACGGATCCAGGCGCGCTGGCCGGAC
>JBOIGK010000406.1:0-4420 GCA_050742695.1 Advenella sp.
GATATTGGTCCAATATTAAAAATAGATTATTTGATACTGTTTGAATATCAATATTGCCGATTATTACGTACTCTTTTCCCCGGCAGTCCTGATACTCATGCCACAAGCCGGATCCGTCAGGTCTTTAATAATGAAGTTATCAATACCAGGCTAGATACCAGGCAATGTAAAGTGTCCAAAATACGAAACAGTCACTTGTTGTCGAATCATCCTACATGAGGTAACCTTCCACCCATGACCAAATCCATTGCTACCCCTGCCTCGGCGCGTGGCCCGGCTGATCACGACGTGAGAGATCAAATCGTTGCTGCCGCCACTGAGCATTTCAGCCGATATGGCTACGAGAAAACCACGGTTTCGGACCTTGCCAAAGCCATTGGCTTTTCGAAGGCCTATATATATAAATTTTTCCAATCCAAGCAAGCCATTGGCGAAGTCATTTGTGCCAACTGCCTGAGCCAGATTGAATCCGAGATCAGGGCGGCGGTTGACGATGCCGAGCGTGCGCCCGAAAAGCTTCGGCGGATGTTCAAAATAGGGGTTCAAGCAAGCCTGCGTCTGTTTTTCCGGGACCGCAAGCTGTATGAGATTGCGTCCTCGGCCGCCGGTGAACGCTGGCACGCAGTACTTGTTTACGAGGAGCGTATCCAGGGCATGCTTACGGATATTTTGCAGGAAGGGCGCAGGACCGGAGATTTTGAACGCAAGACGCCGGTCGATGAAGCGACCATGGCAATCTATCTGGTAATGCGTCCTTATCTGGACCCGTTGTTGTTGCAGCACAACTTCGACTATGCCGATGCGGCGCCGGCGCAGTTGTCCAGCCTGGTGCTGCGCAGTCTTTCACCATGATTTGCATATAGGTGACTATTGACTAAATTGGTCACTTGATGGAAAATGAAAGTCCTGTTTACATTGTCGATGGACTTTCATGTGCCTGCACCGCCTTGCCACCTATAGCGCGATTGGTGCGCTGTCGCTTTTACTGGCCGCTTGCGGCGAAAACACGCGACCTGACCCGCGCACCAACGTGCCATTGGTGCGTGTGGCTGCCGTGCAGCACGCCACGCCTGCGGCGCGCTCCTTCACGGGCACTGTGGCTGCACGGGTGCAAAGTGATCTGGGCTTTCGTGTATCCGGCAAGGTGCTCGAGCGCCTGGTGGACACCGGGCAAACCGTCAGGCGCGGCCAGCTACTTATGCGTATTGATGCGATTGATCTGAAGCTGGCCGCCCGGGCGCAACAGGCTGCAGTGGCTGCTGCCCGTGCGCGCGCGAAGCAGACGGCAGAAGACGAAACCCGCTACCGCAGCCTGCGTGGAACCGGGGCAATATCGGCCTCGGAGTATGACCAGGTCAAAGCGGCGGCCGATGCTGCCAAGGCTCAGCTGAATGCGGAACAAGCCCAGGCTGAAGTGGCCAGTAACGCGAATCAATATGCGCAACTGCTGGCAGATGCCGATGGTCTGGTCATGGAAACCCTGGCCGAGCCCGGCCAGGTTGTGGCCACGGGGCAGGTCGTGGTGCGTATTGCCCACGCCGGACACCGAGAGGCCGTTATTCAGTTGCCGGAAACCCTGCGTCCGACCGTGGGTGCTACCGCGCAAGCCAGCCTTTTCAGCAAACCAGACGTAATCATCCCGGCCACACTAAGGCAGCTTTCGGATGTAGCGGACCGACTGACCCGAACGTTCGAGGCCAGATATGTGCTGCAGGGCGAGTTCGCCGATGCGCCCTTGGGCACTACGGTTACGGTAACGATTCCAGACGAACCAAATGCTGCAGCAAGCGATTGGCAGGTGCCGATCGGCGCGCTGTCTGACTCGGGCAAGGGGCCGGGCGTATGGGTTGTCAACGGCAAGTTGTCGACCATAGGCTGGCGACAGGTCACGCTCCGGCGTCTGAATGTCGACAGCGCGTTTATTGCCGGCCAGTTCGAGCAAGGCGATCGGGTCGTTGCACTGGGGGCACATCTGCTGCACGAAGGTCAGAAGGTGCGGGTGGCTGACCAGGCTGCTGGCCTGACTGACGGGAGTCATCCGTGAGCAAGCGCGGTTTCAACCTGTCAGCGCTCGCCGTACGCGAGCACTCGGTCACCTTGTTTTTGATTTGCATGATTTCGCTGGCCGGGCTCATCGCATTCTTTCAGCTTGGTCGTGCGGAGGATCCCGCTTTCACGGTCAAGGTGATGACGGTTATTACTGCATGGCCAGGCGCGACCGCGCAGGAAATGCAAGATCAGGTTGCCGAAAAGATCGAAAAGCGCATGCAGGAGCTGCGCTGGTATGAGCGTAGCGAAACTTATACACGGCCTGGCCTGGCATTCACCACCGTTACGCTGCTTGACAGCACGCCGCCATCGGAAGTGAACGAGGCGTTCTATCAAGCCCGCAAGAAAATCAGTGATGAGGCAGGCAATCTTCCGTCCGGAGTGATCGGCCCGATGGTGAACGACGAGTATGCGGATGTCACCTTTGCCCTGTTTGCCCTCAAAGCCAAGGGCGAACCGCAACGCCTGCTCGTGCGCGATGCCGAGAGATTGCGTCAGCGCCTGTTGCATGTACCCGGTGTCAAGAAGGTCAATATCGTTGGTGAGCAGTCTGAACGCATTTATGTCGCGTTCTCGCATGAGCGCCTGGCAACGCTGGGCGTAAGCCCCCAGGCCGTATTTGCTGCGCTCAACAGCCAGAATGAACTGACGCCGGCCGGCTCGGTGCAAACCAAAGGCCCCCAGGTGTTCATTCGCCTGGACGGCGCTTTCGATGAATTGCAAAAAATCCGCGATACGCCCATCCTGGCTCAGGGACGCACGTTGAAACTGTCGGACATAGCGACGGTGACGCGTGGCTATGAAGATCCGGCCACTTTCATGATTCGCAATGGTGGTGAACCTGCTTTGCTGCTGGGCATCGTCATGCGCGACGGCTGGAATGGGCTCGACCTGGGCAGGGCAATAGATAAGGAAGTGGACGCCATCAATACCGACATGCCGGTCGGTATGAGTTTAACCAAGGTCACAGATCAAGCCGTTAACATCAGCTCAGCGATAGATGAATTCATGGTCAAGTTCTTCGTTGCCTTGCTGGTGGTGATGTTGGTGTGTTTTGTGAGCATGGGCTGGCGTGTAGGTATCGTGGTTGCTGCCGCCGTGCCGCTGACGCTGGCGATCGTATTTGTGGTGATGGCAGCAACCGGCAAGAACTTTGACCGCATTACCCTGGGTTCTCTCATTTTGGGCCTGGGTCTGCTGGTGGACGATGCGATCATCGCCATCGAAATGATGGTGGTGAAAATGGAAGAGGGCTACAGCCGCATCACCGCGTCCGCCTACGCCTGGAGCCATACGGCGGCACCAATGCTCGCAGGTACGCTGGTCACCGCAGTCGGTTTCATGCCCAACGGCTTTGCTCGTTCTACCGCAGGGGAATACACCAGCAATATGTTCTGGATCGTTGGCATTGCGCTGATCGCTTCCTGGGTGGTGGCGGTGGTTTTTACGCCTTACCTTGGTGTGAAGCTGTTGCCTGATCTGAAAAAGGTGGAAGGCGGCCACGGTGCGCTCTACGATTCGCCACGCTATAACCGCTTTCGGCAACTGCTGGGGCAGGTAATCAAAGGCAAATGGCTGGTTGCCGCTATGGTCATCGGTTTATTCGTTGCCGCTGTGCTGGGCATGGCGGTGGTCAAGAAACAGTTTTTTCCGGTCTCCGATCGTCCCGAAGTGCTGGTCGAAGTGCAGATGCCCTATGGCACCTCAATCGAGCAGACCAGCGACGCCGCTTCGAAGGTGGAAACCTGGTTATCCAAACAGCCTGAGTCGAAGATCGTCACCACTTATGTGGGGCAAGGTGCACCTCGCTTTTATCTGGCAATGGGGCCGGAACTGCCAGATCCCTCTTTTGCCAAAATCGTGATTCGCACCGATAACCCGGACGAGCGCGAAGCGTTGAAATTCAGATTGCGGCAAGCGATCGCCGATGGTCTTGCGCCCCAGGCGCAGGTCCGCGTCACTCAACTGGTCTTTGGCCCTTATTCGCCTTTTCCTGTCGCCTACCGAATTGCCGGCCCGAATCCGGATACGCTGCGCCAGATTGCTGGCCAGGTACAGCAGGTGATGATTGCCAGTCCGTTGATGCGCACGGTCAATAATGACTGGGGAGTGCGTGCGCCAACATTGCACCTGGCCCTGCAGCAGGATCGGCTGCAAGCCCTGGGACTCACTTCCAGTGCCGTCGCCCAGCAATTGCAGTTCTTATTGAATGGCGTGCCGATCACTGCGGTGCGTGAGGACATTCGTACTGTGCAGGTCGTCGCGCGCTCTGCAGGCGGGGCCCGGCTTGATCCTGCAAAAATAGGCGACTTTACCTTGACGGCTGCCGATGGTCAGCGGATTCCGCTTTCACAAATAGGCAGCGTTGATG
>JBOIGK010000407.1:0-5494 GCA_050742695.1 Advenella sp.
CCAGCTCGCAGGCGCGACCCAAACCAGCACGCGCTGCACCCAGCGCGGCAGTTTGCCGAAATCGCTGCGCCGCTTCAAATACCAGCACCACTGGAACAGAGACACCAGCGCAAGCAGCACGAGCAAGCCAAGAACAAGTTTTTGCGCCCAAAGCCCGATGATCGGCAGCGGCTCTGCCTGCCGGAACAGTTCAGTTTGAAAAACAGTGCCGCTGGCGGCCAGCATGCCCAGCCCCAGAGTCGTCAACCCGGTGCCTATGCTGAATCCCAGCTGTTCGGCCGCGTTCAAGGGTTTGGTCAGGGCCTCACTGGCGCTGATCGATACCATCAGCCCGCCCGCGCCCAGGCACGCCAGTGCCACCATGAAGACAACGCGATGCCAAGCCTGGGATTGCAGGATAAACACACGCCAGTCTATGAGGGTAAGAGGAACGGTGTCGGGCGCCAGTCCGGTCGGAAAATGCAGCCAGCTCTGAAAACAGATCAACAGCACGGCGATCACCGTCAGGCCGAGCGCGGCCAACAGTACAAAAACGCTATGTAACCAGGATAAAAGTGTCCCCTGGCGATACAACATGACGTCCGTCACGAACAGTTTAATGATGAATGTGCTTGCAGCGATCAGGACGATAAGCGGACCGCTGACGGGCCCCAGCCGCACGAACAGATTGGGCCATAAGGCGCCAGACTGGATCAGGAGAAACACCATGCCCAGCAGCGAAACGGTCATCGAAAGCGCGAAAATACGCACCCAGAAGCGATACATATCCATCCAGCGCCCGTCGGCAGCCTTGCGATGCGTCATGCATTTACAAAACAGCAGCAACCAGCCTAAGACGACCGTACACAGTCCGAAAACGGAAAAATAGGAGAGCGAACTGAAAAACTGCAGTTTTGCCAGCTGTAATGATGAAATATCCCACATTCTCGATAGCAGTTTAAATTTCGGGGCAGTTGAGCGATTCCCATGAGTCTAACCGCTGAACATGGCAAAATGGTCGATATTATCGATTTACTGAAATTTTAAAATATGTCCGCCTCAACGCCAGAGCTTCCTGCCGCCAATTTTTTGCGAACCATCATTGAAAACGATCTGAGCAACGACCGCTATCAATCAAAAAGATGGGCCGGTGAACCCGGCCCAGCTTCGGTTTTGCAGAATGCACCGAAAGATCCGGCCCGCATCCGTACCCGTTTTCCGCCCGAGCCCAATGGCTACCTGCATATCGGGCACGCCAAAAGCATCTGCCTGAATTTCGGCCTGGCCCGCGATTATGGCGGCATCTGCCATTTACGCTTTGACGACACCAATCCGGAAAAGGAAGAGCAGGAATATGTGGATGCCATTGACGACACGCTCGACTGGCTGGGTTTTACCACCAAAGGGCCCGATGGCGAGGAAAACCGCTATTTCGCCAGTGATTACTTTGGCTACATGTACGACTTCGCCGAAGCGCTGATCAAGGGCGGTTATGCCTATGTCGATGAACAGTCGCCTGAACAGATCCGGCTCAACCGCGGCACGCTTACCTCGGCCGGCGTCGATTCGCCCTGGCGTGATCGCTCGCCCGAGTCCTCACTGACGCTGCTGCGTGAAATGAAAGCGGGCAAGCACCCTGACGGCAGCCTGGCGCTGCGCGCCAAAGTGGACATGGCCTCGCCCAATATCAATATGCGGGATCCGGTGCTGTATCGTATTCGCCATGCGGCACATCACCGCACAGGCAACGACTGGTGCATCTACCCCATGTACACTTACGCCCATCCGATAGAGGATGCGCTCGAAGGTATCACCCATAGCATCTGTACCCTGGAATTTGAAGACCAGCGGCCATTTTATGACTGGGTGCTGGCCCGACTGATGGAACTGGGCCAGTTGCGCGATCCGCTACCCCGTCAGTATGAATTTGCGCGCCTGAACCTCAAGCATGTGGTGACCAGCAAGCGTAAACTGCTGCAACTGGTGCGTGAAGGCCATGTTACCGGCTGGGATGATCCGCGCATGCCCACCCTGGCCGGGCTGCGCCGCCGCGGCTATACGCCGTCTTCCCTCAAGCTTTTCTGTGATCGCCTGGGTGTATCCAAGTCCGACTCGCGGATTGACTATAGTCTGCTTGAGCAGGCCCTGCGCGATGACCTTGACCCGATTGCCGATCGCAGTGTAGCTGTGCTCGATCCGATCAAGCTCATTATCACCAATTATCCCGAAGGCCAGACCGAAGAGTGCAGCGCCCCGCGCAACCCGCACGACGCGCAGGCCGGCCGGCGCCAGTTCCCCTTTTCGCGCGAATTGCTGATAGAACGCGACGACTTCCGCGAAGAGCCGCCCAAAAAGTATTTCCGCCTGTTCCCCGGCAATACTGTCAGGCTCAAATATGCCTATGTAATCAAATGCACTGGTTTTGACAAAGACGAGGCCGGCAACATTACGCATGTATATGCCGACTATCTTCCCGACACAAAAAGCGGTACACCGGGCGCCGACAGCGTCAAGGTCAAGGGCAATATCACCTGGATCAGCGCGGTCCATGCCGTGCCAGCGACGGTCATGCTCTACGACCGACTCTTCACCGACGCGTCTCCCGACAGCGGCGAGAAGAATTTCCTTGATTATCTGAATCCCGACTCGGTGCAGCGCGTCAACGCCTGGCTCGAACCGGGCTTTACCGCCACACCCGGCGCCCGCTGGCAATTTGAGCGGCTGGGCTATTTTGTGGCAGATTCCAAAGACTCCACTCCTGAAAACCCGGTATTGAACCGCTGTGTTACGCTGCGGGATTCATGGTCCTAATTTATTAAAGTGAATTGAAACGTGGCTTCCAAATCCTCTTTCTCTGCCCTCGAATTCAAAAGCGCTTCGCTTTTCGTTGTCCGGATCGAACTTAAAAGTACCGATACGGCAGCACTGCAGCAAGCGCTGGAACAGAAAATGGCCGAAGCCGGCAGCCTGTTTGAACACGAACCGGTTGTCCTGGATATCGGCGGTCTGAGCGATGCGCCCGACTGGGCCGAACTGGTGGCGCTGCTCGCCCGGCACAAGCTTCCGGTCATCGGCGTCATGGGCCCCGATGGCGCCCTGATCGACAGTGCCCGCCAGGCAGGCCTGTGCAAGGTTGACGTGTCCACCCTCAATAACCGCCAGCCGCCAGAGCCAACCTTGCTAACCGAACCGGTAGCCGATGCGGTCAAACTGGCCCCGGCCGCCAACATCCGGACGGTGGCGACAGCGACAGAGAAAGATACACCGCCTGCGCCAAAAGTGCCGCCGGCCGACACCCGCAAAGGCGCCCATTCCTCGCGCACCCCGTCCCGGCCTGCCGAACCGATCGTGCGCGAAACCATTCGCGAGGTGCCGGTACCGGTCCCCACCATGGTGCTGGCGCGCCAGTTGCGTTCCGGTCAGCGCGTCTATGCGCGCAACAGCGATCTGATTGTCATTGGCGTTGTCAGCCGTGGCGCCGAAGTGATCGCCGACGGCAATATTCACGTATACGGCCCGTTGCGCGGCAAGGCTATTGCTGGCGCCCGCGGCAACGCGTCGGCGCGGATTTTCACTTCGCATCTGGATGCAGAACTGCTGGCCATAGCTGGCATCTATCGCGTCATCGACGCCGATATAGAGCCTCAGCTCAATAAAAAGCCAGTCATTGTCGAACTTGACAACGATACACTCAAATTTATTCCGGGCGACAACAGCGGTCAGGGATAGCACTGGCTTCCCGTAACGTTTTTTAAAAGAAATTCATACCGATATGCGTTAAGATATCGGCACTTACAGCCATACGGATATATAGGAATAACCTTACATGACTCGCATCATTGTGGTAACTTCAGGTAAAGGCGGCGTGGGCAAAACCACCACCAGCGCCAGTTTTTCATCCGGCCTAGCCATGCGTGGCCACAAAACAGCCGTCATCGATTTCGACGTGGGCCTGCGCAACCTTGACCTTATCATGGGATGTGAACGCCGCGTCGTGTACGATTTCGTCAATGTCATCCAGGGCGAAGCCACGCTGAACCAGGCGCTGATCAAGGACAAGCAGCTGGAAAACCTGTTCATCCTGCCTGCGTCACAGACTCGAGACAAGGATGCACTTACACGCGAAGGCGTGGAAAAAGTCCTGAACGATCTCAAAGCGATGGATTTTGAATATATCGTATGTGATTCGCCCGCCGGCATTGAAACCGGTGCGCTCATGGCTGCCTATTTTGCCGACGATGCATTGGTCGTGACCAACCCTGAAGTTTCCTCGGTACGCGACTCCGATCGCATTCTGGGCATTCTGTCCTCCAAGTCACGTCGCGCCGAGGTTGGCGAAGATGCTGTCAAGGAATACCTGGTGCTCACCCGCTACAGCCCGAAACGCGTTGAAGACGGTGAAATGCTGTCCTTGAAGGATATCGAAGATATCCTGCGCATCAAGTTGATCGGCGTTGTGCCAGAATCTGAATCTGTCCTGCAGGCCTCCAACTCCGGCGTACCCGCCATTCATCTGAAAGAATCTGACGTGTCTGAAGCCTATCAGGACATCGTTGCACGCTACCTGGGCGAAGAAAAACCGCTGCGTTTTACCGACTACAACAAACCGGGCTTCTTCAAACGACTTTTCGGAGGCAAGTAATATGTCCTTCCTGAAATTTCTTCTTGGTGAAAAAAAGTCATCGGCCAGCGTTGCCAAAGAACGTCTTCAGCTCATCATTACACATGAGCGCAGGGAAGGCACGGCCAGCGCACCAGATTTTCTTCCACAACTGCAAAAAGATCTGATCGAAGTCATCTCAAAATACATCAAAATCAATCCGGAAGACCTGAAAGTCAATGTAGACAAGCACGGTAATCTGGAAGTGCTCGAAGTCAAGATCGAAATGCCTCAGGACCCCAGGGATGTAATCGCAAAGGTCGGCTGATGCGCCTCCAATTGCCATCACAACTGTGTTGGCAGCTATCCCGGGGCTGATGCCTTCTGGCGCTGCGTGAGCAAAACCCAGACAGCAAGCCAAATTGAACAGCACCACAATAACCGCAACAGTTGGCGGTATTGCGGTGCTGTTTTTATTTCCGATAGATGGATGCGGCCCCTCGTTTTCCAAGCAGAAAACGTCGCCCAGTGCGACGGCGCACAAATTCATAGATTCATAGATTCATAGATTCATAGATTCATAGATTCATAGATTCATAGATTCATAGATTCATAGATTCATAGATTCATAGATTCATAGAGCAACAGGCTCGCAGAGTCTTAGCGTCGTTGCAAAAACATGAACCCGCGCGCACATCAATGGGCATTCCCAAAGCGACAGAAGCCCGACAATTGCTGCTCAACCAGAATCTGGATGCCGGGCACGTGAGTGGACCGATAGGCGCAAGCCAAAAAGAAAAGGACCGAGTGCTGCTTCAGGCAGCACTCGGTCCTTGAATTACACTTGAAACGGCCAGGACTATCCTGACACGTTCAAAACAGTGACCCTTGCCGGTTGGCTGATCTGATCAGCAA
>JBOIGK010000408.1:0-4424 GCA_050742695.1 Advenella sp.
TGCTGAACGTCAGTGAGGACCTGGATGTTCTGCACGTGCCTTTCACTGGCGCAGCGCCGGCCATGACAGCGATTATGGGTGGACAGGTTGATGCGCTGTTTGTACCTCTGAGCCTGGCCAAACCGAATGCAGATGCCAATAAGGTCAAGCTGCTTGGACTGGCGGCGCCTAAGCGCTTTGGCGGTATGCCGGATGTGCCTACTATGATTGAGCAAGGTGTCAACGTCGTAGCCGCACCGTGGATTGGCATTCTGGCTCCAAAGGGAACGCCTAAAGAGGCGCTCGATACATTAGGCGGTGCTGTCGCGCAGGCGGTAAAGACCGAAGCAGTCGTCAAGGCGCTCACTGTCGGCGGTCTTGAGATAAGTGTTCAAAACAGCAGCGAATTCGAGAAATTCCTGGTTGAAGATTATGCGCTCTGGGGCGATACCGTAAAAGCTGCTAACATTAGGGCCAAATAGCCTGGGCACCATATTCATGCGCTGGCTTAAGTCCATGCCCGACGGCGAAAATAAAGGTGTTCTTTCAATGAAAAAACTGTCGACATCAGAAATCGCTCCTCGTAACGACGACACGACCCGTTCGCCTCTGCGCTCTATGCAGATCTTGTACGAACTGGCGTGTAACCGGGAAGCGATTTCTCTGGCCGATCTGAGCGTGCGGCTGCAACTGCCTAAGAGCAGTCTTTTTCGACTGATGAGGACCTTGGAGTCTGGCGCTTACGTCATTGCATTGCCAGGGGGTTACAAAACGGGTCCAGCAGCGCTGAAACTGGGCGCTGCCATTATACAGAATCGTTCATTCCCCAATTGCGCTTTACCAGCGATGCAAACTGTATCCGATATGTGCAAAGAAACCATCATTCTGGGTACCTTGGCGGACAACCATCGGGAGGTTGTCTATGAACAGGTCATTGATGCGACCAGTCCATTGCGCTTCATCAGTAAAGCGGGTAGCAGAAATCCGCTATACGGATCCGCAAGTGGACAAATCCTTCTTGCTTACATGCCCGAACATGAACGGAACAACTACCTGGATACTGTCAAGTTGGTAAAACATGCGCCTGGCACGATAGACACCGTGGAAAAACTCCTTGCAAAATTGGCCGACGTACGGGTGACTGGTATATCAGAAAGTCTGGAGGGACTAGTGGAAGGCGTGTTTTCGGTCGCAGCGCCAGTTATGGATGAGGCCGGCAAGGTCATTGCTGGTTTGTCCATCTCGGCACCCAGCAGCCGTGCCTTGCGACAAAAGGGCAAATTAAAAAAACTGGTCTTGGCCGGAGGCGAAGAAATATCCAGAGTTCTAAGTTACGCAGGTATCTACCCTTTAACTGAAAACGGCAAGTCAAAGCCTTAATTGGCAAGCATTCATGGCCGCTCGGACTGCGCCCATCCATATACGAGGGATAGCGTGAATTTTGCCTACAAGAGCTGTCGGTTTAATTATTTGAGAATCTGCGGACAAAGAGCTGTCAATAGGACGATTGTCGCGTCATCTTTTCCATCAAAAACTACAAACAGTCGACTTTGACGTTAACTGTGACGTCGTCACCTGGGTTGAGCCTGTCTTGTAGTTACCGTGGCCTACCGATGTCGCATACGAAATTTATTAACGTCAATCTCGTCTCGTTCATCAAACGCCGCTTTGGCAATATCAATATCTGCAATATGATCGAGTGCCCAAATGCCGATTTAATAACTTCAATCATGTGTCAACTGTAGTTGCTATATTCAGTTCATCACGATAGAAGGCCAACGTACTAAGCGTCTGGTTTCGGGGTAGCAGGCGGCCTGAACCAATTCGTTTAGATTGAAATATTCGAACGACCCTGTCGAAAATTTGAACTGGATCATACTTAAGTTGCTACGCTAGACTGCACCCACTTTGGATTTTTGGGTTGAGGATTATGCTTGCTGGCGCGTTAACGGGAATTCGGGTTGTCGACTTGTCCCGGATATTGGCAGGACCCTGGTGTACCCAAAATCTGGCCGATTTGGGTGCAGAAGTCATTAAGGTGGAAAAGCCTGAGGCCGGAGACGACACCCGTCAGTGGGGGCCGCCGTACCTTGAAACCGAATCCGGAGAGTCGATGTCAGCGTATTTTATGTGCTGCAACCGGAATAAAAAATCAATATGCCTGGATTTCAAGCATGCCCCTGACCGGGAAAAACTGCTGGAGCTGATTCGTGGCGCCGATGTCCTGGTTGAGAACTATCGGGTCGGCACACTCAAGCAATACGGCCTGGATTACGAGACTATCAGGCACATCAATCCACGTCTGGTGTACGCATCCATCACCGGTTATGGCCAGACGGGCCCAAAATCGGCAAGGCCTGGCTACGATTATATATTTCAGGGCCTGGGCGGGCTGATGAGTTATACCGGGCATGCTGATGGCGAACCCGGTGCCGGTCCGCTGCGCACTGGTGTTGCTGTTGTCGATATTACAACTGGCATGTATGCCACCTCCGCCATATTGGCCGCGCTGTTTCAGCGCCATGGGACAGGGCAGGGCGCGTGGCTGGATCTGGCCTTGTTTGATGTGGCAGTGGCCATGAACGCGAATCAGGCGGCCAATTATCTGATCTCCGGAGAAAACCCGGCCCGTAGCGGCAACGCGCATCCGAATTTGGCGCCCTATGAAGTATTCAGGGCAAGCGATGGCTATCTGATTCTTGCTATTGGCAATGATACCCAGTTCGCACGCTTCTGCGCATTCTGCGACCGAAGCGAGCTGGCAGAGGATCAGCGATTTGCGACCAATAGCGAACGCATTCGCAATCTGCCGGCCCTGCGGGCTGTACTTGCAGAACTCCTCATTACCGAACCCAGAAGTTACTGGACTGCGGCACTGGATAATCTTGGCATTTCCTGGGGCGCCGTCAATACGCTTGAAGACGTTTTCGCTGATGAACAAGTACGCCATCGCCAGATGTTGCAAACAACTGTTCATCCCCGGCTCGGGCAGATCCCGTTGATCAGAAATCCCATGCTTGCGCCCGGATCAACCTCGTGTCCCGTACCGCCGCCTTTGCTGGGTGAGCACACCGAAACAGTGCTTGGTTAAACCGAACAAATAACAGATAAGGAGACATACATTGAAAATATCCATTTTGCAATCCGGTCTATGTGCCGGTCTGGTTATGGCGGCTTTGCCGGTTATGGCCGCTTTTCCTGACAAGCCGCTCAAGCTCATCGTTCCCTATGCGCCCGGGGGGACGACCGACCTGGTTGCCCGAATTGTCGCCTCTGGACTTGGTGATGTTCTGGGACAGCCTGTGGTCATTCTTAACAAGCCCGGTGCGGGTGGGGCGATCGGCAGCGCGGCAGCAACCCGCGAAGCACCCGATGGTTATACGCTGGTGATGGCGGTAGAAAGCTCCCATAGCGTGAATCCCAGCGTTCAAAAGCACCAAATGTATGACCCGATCAAGGATTTTGCGCCAATCAGCAATCTGGCCAATGTACCCGGTGTGCTGGATATCATGGCCTCCTCGGATATAAAAACATTCGACCAATTGGTTCAGCAATTGAAGGCTAGTCCGGAAAAATTCTCGTTTGGTTCTTCCGGCAACGGCGGATACAGCCATTTGTTCGGCGAAAGGTTTCTTAAGGCGACCAATACCAAAATGCTGCATGTCCCATACAAGGGATTGGGGCCGGCGCTGACCGATCTACTGGCCGGTCAGATAAATGTGGTGTTCGATAATTACCCATCTTCGGCCGGCCAGCTGGAAGCGGGGAAAATTCGTGCACTGGCGGTCGCTTCACCGACCCGCCTGAAAAATCTGCCCGATACGCCTACCTATGCAGAGGCAGGGTATCCCCAGTTGAATACGCCATCATGGTTTGGCCTGGCCGCGCCGGCCGGGGTTCCTGATGCGACGCTGGATGCATTGAACAGTGCGGTGAAAAAGACGCTGTCCGATCCGCAGGTCATTGCTGCGCTGCAAAAACAAGGCGCGATTCCAGCTTATACGTCTCGCCAGGATTTTGCGAATATCATCCGCGATTCGAATGCGCAGTGGCAGGCAATTGTAAATGACATTAAATTTGAAAAACTGTGAGAATGAAATGACAACAGCAACTGAATACGCACATGCTTCTTTTTCGATAGATGAGCAGGGAATAGGCACGCTTTGCATCAAAAACGCCGGCACGCTCAATATATTGGGAACACCGGTAGTTACCTGCCTGCTGGATGCATTTTCTGATTTGAACAACAACCAAAACCTTCGCGTGCTGATTCTGCGTGGCGAGGCAGACAAGGCGTTTATAGCCGGTGCAGATATCAAGGAAATGGCTACGTTTGACAAAGATCAGGCGGTGGTATTCATAGATCTGTTGCGGCAACTGTGTGAGGCGGTAAGACTTCTTCCTGTGCCGGTTATAGCGCGGATTCCGGGCTGGTGCCTGGGAGG
>JBOIGK010000409.1:0-4696 GCA_050742695.1 Advenella sp.
CTGGCCGCGTCGTCCAGATGAACGCTGATGGAATAGCCTTTTACCGGATACACATTCATAGTATCGCCCAGCATGCGGGCGATGGCTCGGCTGCCCGTGCCGGCGCAGACCACAATATTGTCGACTTCAAGATAGGCCGATTCTCCATTGTCGTAGCGCTGATGGAAAATCTGGTGATGGTGCCGATCGCTGGCAATACGTGTGACCGACGCGTCCATGACAAAACGCACGCCCAGCTTGCGGCAAGCTGTGGCCAGCCCGTTAGTGAACTTGTGAATGTCGCCGGTGGCATCCGATGGGGTGTATAAGCCGGCGAAGAAGTTCCCGGTCAGTGTCGGTTCAATGGATCGGGCTTCATCACGCGTGACCGCGTAACGCTCCAGTCCGCCAGCCTGCAGCAGCGTATTGGTCTTTACGGCCTTGTCAAAGCTGTCTTTGTCATAATAGATATGCAGTATGCCCCGGCGCTCCAGATCAAAATCGATGTTTTCCTGTTCTGCCATGGCGTACAAATGACGGCGTGCTTCAATGGCCAGCCTGGTCGTTTCGATGGTATTGGCCTTGTGGTTGGGGATGTTGCGAATGAATGCCGCGAGCCAGCTGTATTTATGCCAGCTGAACGCCGGATTGAGCAGCAGGGGGGCGTTGCGTTTGCCGATCCAGCGTAACCCTTTCATGATGGTGGCGGTGCTGTTCCAGACTTCGGCGTTGCTTGCCGAGAGTTGGCCACCGTTGGCAAATGAGGTTTCCATGGCGGCGTCCCGGTTTTTGTCCAGGACAATGACCGAATAGCCGAGTTTGGCCAGGGTATAAGCGGTGGTGATGCCGGTGATGCCGGCGCCGATGATGGCGACACGTGACATAAACGTCTCCGATAGCGGTGATGCAAATCACACGATCTGCATACCCCATCTGTCACGGTACCTGAGAGTTTCACCGGCGTGCATGAAGCCGGTTCCCCTTCGGTGGGCGCATGCGCCTCTCTCCAGAGTGTCGCGTTATTTACAGTCCTTTTGCCTGAGAGTTTCCGGGGTGGTTGCTCCGTCGGCGTCAGCAGAGCTGAACTCTCCTGCAAACACGTATGTCGACAACGCATATGATAGTCGCCTGTCGCAAGACAGCAAGTTGGGGTTTACCCTAGTTTTGTAAAGAAGGGGCAAAATGGCAAGCCGCCGACGCAATGCGCCAAGCCGCCCGTATATCCATCGCTTTTTAAAGCAAAAACCCGGTTATCCCACTGTGGGGCACCGGGTTGCTGTCACGATAGCAGTTTGATCGCGATGTTATTGCACTGTGATTTTATTTTCCTTGATGATTTTTTCGTACAAGGCTGAGTCGCGTTTAATGAGTTCGCTCAGTTCTGCGGCAGAGCCGCCGACGGGCACAAAGCCGGCCGTTCTGAACTTGTTTTTCACATCCGGGTCCTTGACGATTTCGGCAAGCTCTGATGATACGCGATCCACGATTTCCTGCGGCGTCCCTTTAGGGGCCAGGAGCGACGTCCATGAGTTCATCACAAAGCCCTTGAAGCCTGCTTCTTCCATGGTGGGGATGTCATCTTCACCTTCCCAGCGTTTGGCCGACGTAATTGCCAGCGCATTGAGCTTGCCTTCCTTGACGTAACCCATGGGCACCAGGATCGGATCGAAGACCATGGAAACCTGGCCACTGAGCAAGTCTGCAAGAATGGGTGCGCTACCCTTATAGGGAACGTGTGTCATTTCAAGCCCGGCTTCATCGGCAAGGTGAGCGCCGGTCAGATGAGCGCTTGAACCTGTGCCGCTGGAGGCGTAGGTCAGATGGTTTTTCTTGCCACATTCCACCAGTTCTTTCAGGTTCTTGGCAGGCACCTGTTTGCTGACAAACAGAAACAGCGGCAGGTCGGCAATATGCGATACGGGAACAAAATCGTCGTTGCTATAGTTCAGTTTGTACAAATGCGGATTGGCCGAATAAGCGGCCAGGACAGTGACAAACGTGTATCCGTCCGGCTTGGAACGCGCGGCCTGGCTGGTTCCGATCGTGCTGTTTGCGCCAGGTTTGTTTTCAATAACGATCGGTTGCTTAAGTTTTTCTGACAGCTTTTGCATCACGACGCGGGTTACGGTGTCGGTGGCGCCGCCCGGCGTGTAGGGAACGATAACCTTGATCGGTTTGTCGGGCCACGCCGCCTGAGCCACCATGGGCAGAGCAAGGGCAGCAAGAGCGGTGTACGCGAGAAGAGATGTCCCTTTTATTTTCATTTGAATGAATCCTTATGAGATTTATATAACCAGTAAAGGATAACAAACATTGATCATGAATAAGTGGTCTGTTGGAGAAATAAAAAAGGAAATCCGATCTGTTCCCGAAAAATGACAAAAGCCCGCAGGACTAGACTGGACGGGCTTTTGCACAGCGGAACAGGATCCAGATGCAAGGGGCAATCAGCCCGATTGCTATGTTCCGCTTAACGGAATAGCTGGCCTGATGCAGACGGCGCTGCATTACAGGAACACGCGGTTTAGGCAAAGACGCGGAAGCGGTCCTCGTCGTTCATATATTCTTTTTCACCGGCCGGATTCACGATGCTGCCAAAAGGCATCTGGGCACGCAATTTCCAGCTGGCCGGGATATTCCATTCTGCCTGAACTTTATCGTCGATAAGCGGATTGTAGTGCTGCAGCGAGGCGCCAATGCCGTGTTCAGCCAGCGCAGTCCAGACCGCCAGTTGTGCCATACCGGTTGAGTGTTCGGACCAGATGGGGAAGTTCTCGGCGTAAGGCGCGAATTTTTCTTGCAGATCGGCTACGACGTCCTGATCTTCGTAGAACAGCACGGTGCCGTAGGCTGCCTGAAAGCCGCTGAGTTTTGCATCGGTGGCCGGGTAAGCGTCAGCCGGTACGATCGCTTTGAGCGTTTCCTTGGCAATTTCCCAAACGCGGTCCTGATTTTTACCCAACAGGATAACAGCGCGTGAAGACTGGGAATTGAAGGAAGAGGGTGCCTGCTTGATGGTGTTTTGAATCAGGCTGACCAGTTCGTCATTGCCGACTTTGACATCGCGATCCAGCGCATAGATGGTACGGCGGTTTTTCAGGTGCTGCAGAACATTTGCGGACATGATAGTAAAACCCTTAAAAAATATGTTCAATAATCGTTGTTTGTTTTCAGATACCGCAGTCGCTTACGGTTCTTGCATAGTCAACATTATGCTGCAATGCGGGGTGAGTTTGTTTCATCAGGTTTGTCGGTTACATTCAAAATATTTGAATGATGGTTGCGACAAGAAAAATCCTTCGGGCCGCCCAGCGGGCGTTTGCAGAGGAGTTTAGACGAGAGTATGGGAAGAGGGTATTGAAAAGCGTGCTATGACAGCAGACTCCTGCCCAAGTGGCAGCAATGCGACGCGAGGCGCCAGATGGCACCCGTGTACGGCGCGATCAGTTAAGGGTCAATAGGCCAAGGTCAATCGTATCGCGGTGCTGGCAAGGTGTTCTGCTTTTTGCCTGAGCTACGCGCCGCAACGGCGGTTTTTCCAGGTTGTGAGCGTCTGAGCAAGCTCAATGCGCACCATCGGGCCAGGCGCTGTCCGGTGCCGGTTCAGGCGTAGACCGGACAGCGCTCGCCTCTGTCTTGACGCGTTTACTTTTTCTTGAACCCCAGGGACTCAAGCACCTTGCCTTCGTCTGCCGTGGTTTTTTTCGCAAACTCGGTGTATTGCTGGGTGCTCATGTAGAGCGGTTCCATATCGTATTTTTCCAGCGCTTCGCGAAAGTTGGGTTTTTCCATGGCCAGCTTGAGCGCATCATGAAGCTTTTTCACGATGTCCGGATCGGTGTCCTTTGGAACCGCCAGTCCGAAAGGAGAAAGCTGTACGCGGTTAATGCCAGACTCTTTGAGGGTGGGTGCGTCAGGAAATTTTTTGCTGCGTTTTTCACCCCAGGTAGACAACAGGCGCAGCTTGCCGTTTTCTACATAAGGCGCCCATGCTGGTGTATCTGCCACCGACATGACAAACCCGCCAATAATGGCTTTGAGCGATTCCGCATTGCCGTTGTAGGGGACATGCACCAGTTTGATGTCGGCGTCCTGAGCAATGGCTTCCATGGTGATATGCAGGGTTGTCATAATGCCCGGCGAACCATAGGTGAGTTTTTCCGGATTTTTTCTGGCGTACTCAATATATTCTTTCATCGATTTGATCGGCGAATCGGCCGGCACGACCAGTCCGAAAGAATAGCCTGCCAGGCCGATGACATAGGTCAGGTCGGTGGCCGGGTTCCAGTCAATCTTGCTGATGTAGGGCAGGCGGAACACCGGTGTTGGCGTTTGGGCAAGGGTGTAGCCGTCCGGTTTCTTGTTATGCAGTTGCATGGCCGGCAAAACGCCGCCGGCACCCGGTTTGTTTTCGACAATCACCGGCTGCTTGAGAATACCTGTCAGGTTTTCTGCCAGCACCCGGAATGGAATGTCGGTAGAGCCGCCGGCCGTATAGCCAATCACGATTGTGATTGGCTTGTTGGGAAAGTTCTTGGCTGCCTCGGACATTGCCTGAGCTGACTGCATACCGCCTGCCATGAGCATGGCAAAGGCGGCAGTATAGATGGACTTGCCTGGTTTTATCACACTTGTCTCCTGTTTTTTAGTAATGCGGATAATTGCAGATAGCTCGTCTGGATGTCTGATCTGGTTACTGCAGGATCTTACAAGTCAG
>JBOIGK010000410.1:0-6607 GCA_050742695.1 Advenella sp.
TGCTGTCCATGGATTATAAGAACACCCTGAATCTGCCTGAAACCCCCTTCCCGATGCGGGGAAACCTGCCAAAACGCGAACCCGGCTGGGTGCTTGAATGGGAGGAAAAGAAAGTGTACCAGGCGATACGCAAGGCCTGTGCTGGTCGCCCTGCTTACATTTTGCACGACGGCCCGCCGTATGCGAATGGCGATATTCATATCGGTCATGCGGTCAACAAGATTCTAAAGGACATTATTCTCAAAAGCCGCACGATGGCTGGCTTTGACGCGCCTTATGTCCCCGGTTGGGACTGCCACGGCATGCCCATTGAAATTCAGATTGAAAAAAAATACGGCAAGAACCTGCCGGTAGCGCAGGTCCAGTCAAAGGCCCGCGCCTATGCCCTGGAGCAGATTGACCGTCAGCGAGCCGACTTCAAACGGCTGGGCGTACTGGGCGACTGGGAGAACCCCTATCTGACCATGAATTACGGCAATGAGGCCAATGAGTTGCGGGCGCTGGCGCGCATCATGGAAAAAGGCTATGTGTTCCGTGGCCTCAAACCGGTGAACTGGTGCTTTGACTGCGGCTCGGCCCTGGCTGAAGCGGAAGTGGAATATGCCGACCGCAAGGATCCGGCGATCGACGTGGCCTTCCCCTTTGCACAGAAAGATAAACTGGCTGCCGCCTTCGGCGTCGATAGTGTAGAGGACGGCGCCGTCGTCATCTGGACCACAACGCCCTGGACAATTCCCTCCAACCAGGCCCTGAACATACATCCGGAGGTGGTCTATGCGCTGGTGCGCCTGAACGAGCCGCTGCCTACCGGCGCTTTGCTGCTGCTGGCCAAGGATCGCGTGCAGGCCTGTCTTGAACACTGGCAGTTGCAAGGCTCGGTCATCGCCGAGTGCACCGGCCAGGCGCTGGACCATATTGCGTTCCGCCATCCGCTGGCCACTGCAGATGCAGGCTATGACCGCCTGTCTCCGATCTACCTGGGTGACTATGTCACGGTGGACACCGGCACCGGTATTGTGCACTCCGCGCCCGCGTACGGCGTAGAGGATTTCCAGTCCTGCAAGGCCAACGGCATGGTGGACGCGGATATCATCAGTCCCGTCATGGGCGATGGCAAATATGTACCTTCTCTACCTTTGTTCGGCGGCAAGACGATTTGGGAAGCGAATCCGGATATTGTCAAGGCAATGCAGGAGGCCGGCACATTGCTGCATGTGGAATCTCATAAGCACAGCTACATGCATTGCTGGCGTCATAAAACACCCATTATCTATCGCGCCACCAGCCAGTGGTTTGCCGGCATGGATCGCCAGCCCAATGATCACACCGGCACCCTGCGCGAAAAGGCACTGGCAGGCATTGACGCCACCGGCTTTTATCCGGCCTGGGGACGCGCCCGCCTGCATGCCATGATTGCCAATCGCCCTGACTGGACCTTGTCGCGACAACGCCAATGGGGCGTGCCCATGGCGTTTTTCGTTCACAAGGAAACCGGCCAGTTGCATCCGCGTACAGTTCAACTGCTTGAACAAATTGCACAGCGCGTCGAAAAGCAAGGTATTGAAGCGTGGCAGGCGCTGGATCCGGCAGAACTGCTGGGCGAGGACGCCGTGCATTACGAGAAAAACCGCGACACACTGGACGTCTGGTTCGATTCAGGCACCACCCACTTCACGGTCCTGGGCGGCAAGGACAATGCAACCACGGGTTCGCATTCCGATACGCTGCGCTGGCCGGCCGATCTGTACCTGGAAGGGTCGGATCAGCACCGTGGCTGGTTTCATTCATCGCTACTGACCTCCTCCATGTTGTTTGGCGAGCCGCCCTACCGCAATCTGCTGACCCACGGCTTCGTCGTCGACGGCCAGGGACGCAAGATGAGCAAGTCGATGGGCAACGTGATTGCCCCGCAGAAAGTATCCGACTCGCTGGGCGCCGAGATCATCAGGCTGTGGACCGCCTCTACCGATTATTCGGGTGAACTGTCCATTTCCGACCAGATCCTCAAGCGCGTGGTCGAAGGCTATCGCCGTATCCGCAACACCGTGTGTTTCCTGCTGGGCAATCTGAATGATTTCGATGCGGCAACAGATATGGTGGAAACCGGCAAGCTGTTCGAAGTCGACCAGTATGCGCTGGCGCTGACGCTGGATATGCAAAATGAAGTGACCGCTTATTACGACGAATTCAATTTCCATCCGGCCATAGCGCGCCTGCAGATTTTCTGCTCGGAAGATCTGGGGTCGTTCTATCTGGATACCCTAAAGGACCGCCTGTACGTCACAGATCGCAACAGCCTGGCACGACGCTCGGCACAAACGGCCCTGCTGCACATCACGCTGAGCCTGCTCAAGCTGCTGGCGCCGGTGCTGTCCTTTACAGCTGAAGAGGCCTGGCAGGAACTGCAGAAATCAACGCTGAAAAACACTGACAGTGCAAGCACGGTCACGATCTTTACCGAAGTATTCCACACCCTGCCCGAAGTGGCCGATCACGCAGCACTGAGCAAAAAGTGGCAACGTATTCTGCAGATTCGCGCCGATCTGAACAAGCAACTGGAAGACGTGCGCAGTGCCGGCCGCATTGGTTCAGCGCTACAGGCCGAAGTGGACGTGTTTGCCGATGGGCTGGATCTGGAGTATCTGCAAAGCCTGAACGACGACCTGCGTTTTGTATTCATCGTGTCGCGTGCAACGGTACACGCCGGGGTGCCGGGCGAAGGCGTCAATTTCACCATCACGCCGTCCGAGCATCGCAAGTGTGAACGCTGCTGGCATTACCGCGAAGAAGTGGGCACCATTGCTGACCATCCGGATATCTGTTCACGTTGTGACGACAATTTGCATCACGGTGGCGAGGACAGGCACTATGCATAAGGCAGTGCAGCCGGCAGCACGCGTTGTGCCGTATTTGATGTGGATCGCGCTGGCGCTGGTGCTGATCGGCGCAGACCAGATCAGCAAACAGTACTTTGAGCAGAATTTCGAGTATCTGCAACGCGTGAACGTGCTGCCGGTCTTCGATTTCATTCTGATCTACAATCAGGGTGCAGCCTTTAGCATGCTGGCAGACGGCGCTGGCTGGCAGCGCTGGTTTTTCATGGTGCTCGGCCTGGCCGCGTCGGCGTTCATCCTGTATCTGCTGCGCAAACACCGCGAGCAGCCGCTTTTCTGCCTGGCGCTTGCACTGATACTGGCCGGCGCCATCGGCAACGTCATAGACAGAATGCTCTACGGGCATGTCATTGATTTTCTGCTGGTTTACTGGAACGACGCCTATTTTCCGGCGTTCAATCTGGCCGACACGTTTATTACCATCGGGGCCGTACTGCTGGTCCTGGATGAACTGCTGCGCTATCTGCGCAACAAAAGGGAGCAACAGACATGAGTCCGCTTTCCGGCAAGCGTATCCTGATCGGCGTCACCGGCGGCATTGCCTGCTACAAGGCGGCAGAATTGGTACGTCGGCTGCAGGATCACGGCGCGACCATCACCGTTGCCATGACGCATGCGGCTACCCAGTTTGTTACGCCCACGACGTTTCAGGCGCTTTCCGGCAATCCGGTGTACACCGAAACGCTGGACGACCGCATGGAAAACAGCATGGCGCATATCAATCTGAGTCGGCAGGCCGACCTGATTCTGATCGTACCGGGCAGCGCAGACTTCATGGCCAAACTGGCTCATGGCCTGGCAGACGATCTGCTGTCAACGGTGTGTCTGGCGCGCGGGCTGTGTCCGCTGGTGGTAGTGCCTGCCATGAATCGGGAAATGTGGGGCCACCCGGCAACGCAACGCAATGCGACGCAACTGCGCCATGACGGCGTAAGGCTCTGGGGGCCGGCCAGCGGCTCGCAGGCCTGCGGCGAGGTAGGCGATGGCCGTATGCTGGAACCTGAACAGATCGTTTTTGAAACACACGCTTTTTTCCAGAGCAAAGCGCTTGCCGGCAAAAATATTCTGGTGACCGCCGGACCGACACAAGAAGATATTGACCCGGTCCGCTTTATCAGCAACCGCTCCTCGGGCAAAATGGGTTATGCAATTGCCCGCGCTGCCTGGGAAGCCGGCGCGCGCGTGACGCTGGTCTCCGGCCCCACCGCGCTGGATGCGCCATACGGCGTTGATCGCATCAATGTAAAAACGGCCCGGCAAATGCATGCCCATGTCATGCAACTGGCGCCAGAGCAGGACATCTTCATCTCTGTAGCGGCCGTGGCGGACTGGCGGGTCAGCAATGCGCAAACCCAGAAAGTAAAAAAAACCGGCACCCAAAGCGGCCTGGATCTGACGCTGACCGAAAATCCGGATATTCTGGCTGAAGTGGCCGCCCTGGTCCAGGGCCCATGGTGCGTTGGTTTTGCGGCTGAAACCGAAAACCTGCACGACTATGCCGAAGCCAAGCGCAAACGAAAGAAAATCCCTCTGCTGGTCGGCAATCTGGCCCAGGAAACCATGGAGTCGGATCAGTCCCGTATGGTGCTGTTCGACGATCAGGGTAGCCATCCACTGCCCGTGCTGGATAAACTGGATGCCGCCCGACGACTGATCGCAGAGATCGCCAATCGCACCGTCAAGTCTGACGCGCCCACAAGCCATTGAGCGCCGGCCCAGGCCGCGTCATCCCAATCGCCGATGCAACCCTATATTGATCAGATTCTTTCATTTATTACCCTGCATCAACACTGGGCTGGGCCGGTTATCGGCCTGGTGTCGTTCGGAGAATCGCTGCTGATCGTCGGGTTATTTGTCCCTGCAACCGTCATTTTACCGCTGACCGGTATACTGATAGCCAACGGTACGCTCGAATTTACCGGGGTACTGTTGTGGGGGATAGCGGGCGCCATCCTGGGTGATGCAGTTTCCTACTGGATTGGCAATGCCTACGGCCCCGCCCTGCTCAAAAGCGGCGCCCTGCGCAAACGTCGGCGCTCGGTCGCGCGTACTCGTCTGCTGTTTTACCGATATGGCTTTCTGGCGGTATTTGCCGGGCGCTTCATGGGTGCATTCCGCTCGCTTATCCCGGGCATGGCTGGCATAATGAAGATGCCACAGGGGCGATTTCAGCTGGCCAATGTGCTTTCCGGAGTGATCTGGTTCCCCTGGTTGCTGTTGCCCGGCTATCTGGGCGTGCGCGGAGCCGATGCGCTGGGCGCCACAGGCAGCGTCGCCATATTAGCAATACTGGCAGTGGTGTGTATTATCGCTATCGTTTCAAGACGAAGGCGAGCCGGGCGTCAGCCGCTGAAAAAACAGTGAGACCAGCGCATCAGAAAGCAGCTATCCACGCAGTGACAGCCAATGGAGCGCAACAATGAATATGGACTACCGCGAACCCAGAAATGGCGACTTTGCCAGTTATGTAGAAGAACTGAGTCGCCATTTTGATATGAAGGAACAGGCAGTAAACCCGGATTTTTCTTCGGGCTTTCCCTCGCAATTGGTTGATACGACAGCGCGAGGCAACAGCAGAGCAGCGCAGGCCGGCACACCAAGCAGCCTGGCTGCCGGGACGACGCCGGTTACCGGTCGCCAGGCCGATATCGGCTTTCCCGTGCCTCCCAGCGGCAAACAACACACGGGGTTTGAAACCCGGCCTGCGACACCGGCCAAGAAAAAAGGCCAGCCCTTTCCCTTTGCCCTGGTGGCAGGATTGATTGCCGTAGTCGTTTTTATCCTGGCCAATGGCATCGGCCCTGGCGGCAGAGACATGGACGGCATGGGCGGGCCGCTGATCTTCATTCTGGTGATTCTGTTTATTATTTTCAGGCGGATCCGCAATGCCGCCAAACGATTTCCCACTTCGGTCAAAACCAAGAAACAAACATGAAACTTGATGTCAAAATTTTAGACGAGCGCATGCGCGACCAGTTGCCCACTTATGCCACTCCCGGTTCGGCCGGACTGGATTTGCGTGCCTGCGTAGAACAGGAACAAACCCTGGCACCCGGCGCCTCGCTGCTGGTGCCCACCGGCATTTCCATTTATTTGCAGGATCCCGGCTATGCAGCCATGATTTTGCCACGTTCGGGTCTGGGACATAAAAACGGCATCGTGCTGGGCAATCTGGTTGGGCTGATCGATGCCGACTATCAGGGTCCCTTGATGGTGTCGGTATGGAACCGCAGCCAGACGTCTTTTGTTTTAAAACCCATGGAGCGCATCGCGCAACTGGTCGTCGTACCCGTCATGCAAGTCTCGTTCAATGTCGTCGAACAATTTACACAAAGCGAACGTGGCACTGGCGGTTTTGGCAGTACCGGCAGCCACTGATACGGCTGCAGCATCGGTCGGCACCGGATGATGCCCAACGTATTCCAGAACACAGACAGTAGTCATGAATATGCTGGAGCGGTTTTCCATACGACGCCGGCCTCCCTTATTTTCCAGGAAAAAGTAATGAATCAGACAAAACGAACGCTGTTAAAAAGCGCACTGGCCACCCTGATGGGTGCCGCCCTGCTGCAACCGGTCATGGCTCAGGAAAAATCGTATCCGACCAAGCCAATTACCTTTGTTGTGCCCTATTCTCCCGGCGGCCCGCTCGATGGCGTGGCGCGTCTGCTGGCCGAACATGCAGGCAAGACGCTGAAACAAACCATTATTGT